>JAHEJI010000068.1 GCA_024638965.1 Planctomycetaceae bacterium | reverse complement strand
GCCACCTAAACCACCGCCGCCGCCGCCAAAACCACCACCACCGCCGCCGAAGCCGCCACCGCCGCCAAGTCCCTGACGAAGAACTGGCACACCTGCAAACGCTGGCGGAATCTGGATGGCCAACGGACGATCCGAATTATTCGTAAACATCAGATTGGCCTCGGCCGAACTCTTGGTTTTGATGACAACATCAATGTCACCGGCTTCCATCGCTGCAAACATCTGGACTGACTCAAAACCTTCAACAGGAGTTTGAGTTTTGTGGATACTGTTGAGCCGTTTCTCAGTGGCTCGGTCCACTTTCTGCGCGTCGACTTTCTTTTCGACGTCTTTGCCTTCGACCTTGTCGTCGGCAAACGAATTTGCACTCAACATTGCGATAGTCAGCAATGCGAACGTAAACTTAAGACCGCGATTCATAGTTGATGTTCTCATCAAAGAACTCCTGGTTTATAACAACCGATGGTCTTGCCCTCCATCAGTTTGACACCGTCTTCTCATTTCGACGCAGCAACACCGCCTCCCCTGGGTGAGCGTTCCCAAAAGCGAATCCGTCGATACTTCTAAGGATAGTCGCAATCTGCGAATGGTCCAAGTAAAAATTGGGTTTTCACCCTCGTCAGGACCCTAAAAAGAGGCATTCGCACTGGCCAAAACAGCCAGCAAATCGTGCCTGCCGTCTCAAAAATGATTGGGAATCGGTCATTTCCATAGGCACTGGACTGTTATCGGACGATTGGGCCAGCGGCCGCAAACCCGCTCAATTCTCATCTGCTTGATCAGAATGTTCAGGCTGGGACCATTGGCGACGCTGAATGATTCACGGACGACTCGTTTTCCCAAAGCCACTTTTGAAGAGTCAAAATCCTTGCCATCCAAATGACCGGATTCAACGTACTTTTTGGATCATCGCATGCATGAAGTTGCGGTTCCGAGTGAGCTGACCCTTCCATGCGCGGATTTTTTCGCCTGTTCTCGGCTCGGCAGGAGCGACGCCCTCCCGTTCCTGCACCCGTTTTTGGCTTGGCAGGAGCATCGCACTCCCGAGCCGAATGAAACCCTTACCAAGGCAACGAAAACGTTTTGACGATGGTCATGTACTTCATGGCCTCGATAACGCCCTCTTTGACTCTGAGACCAGAATCCTTAACGCCGCCAAAGGGTGAACATTCAATGCGGTGGAGGCTGGTTTAGGTTGGGCAATTGATTGGGATAAGGACTTTATTGGAAAAACAAGCCTTACTTTCACATAAAAAAGCCGGACTTGCAAAACGGCTGGCCTGTTTTATTTTGCAGGATCCCGATGTCACCCTGTGGGGGGCCGAGCCAATTCTCTGGAACGGAGAGATTGCGGGCTATACAACGAGCGCCTGTTACCGTCCGACGTTGGGAGTGAGTATTGCGATGGGTTAGGTCAGCAACCCACACGGCGGTATCGTTCGAAAATCGGATCTGCAAGACAATCAGTTTGAGATTGAGCAGATTGGACCCCGTTGTAAGGCGAAGGCGTCTTTACAAGCGCCGTTGCGCATCGTCAATTAATTGGAGGTATCCGGGAACTGGAAGCTGGATTCGCGAGAATTCAGTCGGATCCCACCGGCGATCTGAAATCTCGCGACTCCAGCGACAACAACCTTCCAGGCTACAGGTCTACTTTTTTTCTGCCATAATGGATTTTGTTCGTCCGGTTCTCGCCCGTTTTGGATCAAGGAGTAATGGAATTGAGTTTGCGCAAAAACGGACAAGACGGAGGGCCGGATTCTGCCCAAAACAAAGCGTCTTTCGAGGTCCTCGTGGCGCGAGCGCGAACTGGAGACGAGGATGCGGCCGGGGCACTGATTGAAAAATATCGCAATTATTTGTTGTTCCTCGCCAATGAGGATGTGGATCAAGACCTGCGCGCGAAAATCGGTGCGTCGGATGCGGTTCAGGAATCAATGATGCATGCACAAATGAAATTGGGACAATTCGCCGGTAACTCCGAATTGGAATTTAAGGCTTGGTTGCGGACCATTTTGGCCAACGATATTCGCAAAAACCGGCGAAAGTACCTCGCCCAAAAACGAGATGCAAAACGCGAAGTCAACATCCAGGAGCAATCGGCCGTTGGTCGCGGCCTGTTTGACGAACATCTTACGCCCAGTAGCGGTGCCATCCGGCAAGAGAAGGAAAACGCCATTAAGGCCGCCACCAGCAGGCTGACCCTCGACCAGCAACAAGTGATTCAACTTCGCAATTTCGAAGAACTCAGTTTCGAGGAGATTGGAAGTCAGATGGATCGCAGCGCCGACGCTGCTCGAAAACTATGGGCTCGTGCGATCGAAGCGCTGAAACTCAGTCTCAAATCGGTCTCTCCGGACCTGATCGAGGGTCAGCCTGAAAGCGAAGGCAGCCATGAGTGACCGAACCGCAAAAAAACGCGATGCTGACGATGAATTCGCCAGGGATCTTGAACGAAAGCACGAACACCTTATCGGTGGCGGTAGTCCACTTGAGCCATCCGAAGAACAGCAAGCTTCGCCAGATGACGAACGCGTACAATCGGCAATGCTGGTGCTGGAATTGTTGGAAGAACTTAAGACCGATCGCGGCATCGCTGAAGACGCTGTTGCCGAGACCGTCGCCGACCCATCAACCAAAGCAAGTCTCGACGCACGCACAGAGAAAAGCCGTCAGACGCAAGTCGAATCGACGATTCCCAATCTCAAACAACTTGGTCGTTTCAAAATCCTCCAGCAGATTGGACGTGGCGGTTACGGAATTGTGGTTCGCGCTTACGACCCGCAACTGGAGCGGGATGTGGCGATCAAGATTCCACGATTTGAAACGGCCCTTTCCGAAGATTCGCGGGTTCGATTTGTTCGTGAAGCAAAGGCGGCGGGTTCGTTAAATCATCCGGGTGTCGTTACAGTTCACGAAACGTGCTCCGAACAGGGCATTGATTTCATCGTCACTGAGTTTGTCGGCGGTGAAAACCTTGCCACGCTGCTGGCGCGAGGCCACAAATACTCTCCGCGAGCTGCGGCGGAGTTGGTGGCACAACTGGCCGATGCAGTGGAACACGCCCACCAAAGAGGCGTTTTGCACCGCGACATCAAACCGTCCAATATTTTGCTTGAAGACGGACCCAATCCCGTTCCCAAAATTGCCGATTTCGGATTGGCGTTTATCGTCGACGAACAGGATTTTACACAAACTGGAGCCGTCGTCGGAACACCCGCTTATATGTCTCCCGAACAGGCCTCCGGAAGCAAACAGGCGATTGGCCCGCATACCGATGTTTACGGTCTTGGCACGATTCTCTATCAGTTGTTGACGAGTAAGTCGCCTTTCGCGGAGCTAACTATCTTCGCTACGATTCGCGCCATTGTTAGCAAAGATCCGGAAGCCCCAAGAGTGGCTGATCCAACGATCTCTAAAGACCTCGAGGCAATCTGCCTCAAGTGTCTGGAAAAAGATCCAGCTCGGCGTTACGCGTCAGCTCAACTGCTCCAAGCGGATTTACAACGGTTTCTGAACCAGTCGCCAGTCGTTGCCCGGCGGATCACGCGATTTGATCGAGTTGCCCGGTGGGCTCGCCGGAATCCAGCGTTGGCAACCGTTTCTTCTTTGTCGTTTGTGGCTTTGACAATTGCCCTGATTCTCGTTACACAGCAATGGCGTCGCGCGGAACAAAACGTTGAATTGGCCAATGCCCAGCGAATTCGCGCACAACGAAATGTAAATCGCGTCGGTGACACCATTGATCAGATGCTCAACAACGTCGCGTCTTCATTGCGGTACATTCCGCAAATGAGTTCACTTCGAAAAGAAATCTTGCATGATGCACTTTCCCTGCAACAAGAGCTGGTTTCAGAAGAGTCAAACGACACTCGTGTCAGGCTGGACACGTTGAAGGCCTATCGGCGAATGGCCCAAATTCAATTCTTCCTCGGTAGCTATCAGGATTCCCTGTCAACCTGTGAAACCGCGTTGGAACGGTTTGCGAAGCCAATTGAATCCAACAATAAGGACCAGTGGCTGATCGAACTAGCGGAAGTTCATTTTTTTGTTAGCGAAATTCAATCGTATATGGACGAACCAGAAGAAGCGGCGGAGTCGATTCAAACGGCAATCAACTTGGTCGATTCAGTTGACGGCAGTCAGCGCGATGACGCCTTGACCTTAAAACTATCCAGGATGTATCGACAGCTGGGTATCACATTGGAAAAACAAAACCAAAACGATCCCGCCCTAACCGCGATCTTGGCCAGCATTGAACTTGCGAAGACAGTTTCAAACGATGCGGCACTGGCCAAAGCCCAAAACAGCGCAGCGATCGTTTACAAAAAGACCGGCAAAATGTCTGAGGCTCGAACGTTCTACGAAAACGCGATCTCGACGGCTCAACGAGTAGTCGAAGATCGTGCGGATCGTATCGAGTTACGTAGCCTGGTTGGCACTAGCAGTTTCAATCTCGGAAATTTGCTGCATTTTCAAAGGGAGTTTGACGAAGCCAGAATAGCCTATGAATTGTCGAATAGTATCTATCAAGATCTGGCGAACAGTTTTCCGCAATCCTCGCGGTTTCGAATGATGGCTGCCGAGTCGGCTGCAGCGATGGGGCTGGCCTACAAAAGTAACGGTGAATACGACCAAGCGGAGGCTGCTTATCTTGCAGCAATTGAAGCCTTTGAAAGCGCGATCCGGGAACAGGTGGTTCCACAGCGCACCATTTCAAGTCTGGCCAACACGAAGAGCAACCTGGGAAACGTGTATACAAGAGCTGGACGTGATCAAGAAGCGCGAGCTGTATTCGCTGAAGCCGTAGATGACTTGAAAGCATTAGTTGCGAAATTCCCGGACGTCGTAGGTTATCGGAACCTGTTGTCCGTCGTGATTGGGAATATGGCGCTAGTCGATGCCGATGCTAATCTGAAAGCTGCTACGGCCTCAGTTAATGAAGCACTTGAGATTGCCTTAACCATTCTGAAGAGTTCGCCCGATAACCCACGTTACCAACAAAATGCCGCGTTTCAGTGTTCTACCTTAGTCCGATTATTCTTCAAGTTGGCCCAGCATGACGCAGCGATTGAATCGGCGGCGATTCTCGTCAGCATTAATCCAGAGTCCGAGCGTTATTACCACAACGCTGCCAAGCAACTGACCGGCTGTCTCGGAATGATTAAGAAAGACGATCAACTTAGCGCCGAATCGAAAATCGAGCTGGCAGAACGATACGCCAATGCCGCGATGGATTATTTGCAGCAGAGTGAGGAAAAAGGGGCAGATCTAGCAACGCTTGCCGAGTCTCCCGACTTTGAACCATTGGGAACCTACGATCGATTTCAGGGACTTGTCGGTTCGCAATAGTCTTTGTCAGAAAAGTGTAGCCACAAGTTTGTCCTCAATTGGGTTTTGAACCGTTAAGCTTGAAAAAACGGTGTTCATTTGAGGACAAATGAACCTGCAAATAGGCTTTCTGGCCAAGCCTGGTTCCGTCTTACGCGTCAATTCAGCTATAAAAATTGACTGACCGTCCACGGGGATGTCCCGAAGATTACCGGTTGTGATTGCGTCGATGCCCAAACGGGCTCGAACCATGTTGTTGCACTCCGTTTGTCTGCTGACAATGAGGGGCTCTTCTCCTGACTTTCAAAGAAAAATAGCCGCGCCGCCAGCGATTTCATAGATTGACACTTATGGATTACAATAAAAACTTGAGTCCAATCGCCTGCGTGTTACCCAGGGGGAAACGATGAACTACAAGTTTGTTTTAGTTGACACCGCTAGTGGGACAGACCAAGCGCATTGGATTTTACCTCCTCCTGTTACGGTTGGCCGTAGCCCCAACGCCGACGTTTCGATTGGCGATCCTTCCATCAGTCGTCGCCATTGCCAGTTTTCAATTGATTCGCAAGGCGCATTGATGGTTCGCGATTTGGGATCGATGAATGGGATTTATCTGGACAATCTGAGAGTCAACAAAGCGGTTTTGAAACCGGGAGATGTGGTTCAAATCGGGTCGATCACATTACGAGTTGAATGGACCGATGACGAAATGATCGACAGTCCGGCGTATGGCCAAGCATGTGATGCGAACACAACCCAGCCGATCAATATTATCTCCATCGGCGAAGAGAATGAGCCTCAGGACAAAGGCTAACGCGATGTCAGAAAGATTGTGCAGCGAGTATTTCCTCGATGACATTTCCGTGGACATCCGTTAGTCGACGCTCGATTCCATTGTGGTAGAAACTCAGGCGTTGGTGATCAAGTCCCAACAAATGCAGAATCGTTGCGTGAAAATCGTAAACGGTTGTGATATTCTCAACCGCCTTGTATCCGAATTCGTCCGTCGCGCCGTACGTAAAACCCTGCTTGACTCCGGCGCCTGCCATCCAGGCGGTAAAGCCAGCCGGATTGTGGTCGCGGCCGCTTGCGCCTTGCTGAAATGTCGGCATCCGGCCAAACTCGGTACACCACACGACCAGCGTTTCGTCCAGCAATCCTCGCTGTTTGAGATCTTTCAACAATGCTGCCGCGGGTTGGTCCAGGATCGGGCCGTGAATGTCGTACTGTTTTTTCAGGAATTTGTGTCCATCCCAGTTACTCGTTCCTTCACCGCCGGTCTGATAGGCACCGTTAAACAGTTGTACGAAACGGACACCGTTTTCGATCAGTCGCCTCGCCAGAATGCAGTTGCGAGCAAATCCGGACTTGAGTCCGTTCTCCACATCATCGGCACCGTACATGCTCAAAATGTGATTGGGCTCGGTCGACAAGTCGCTGATTTCCGGAACGCTGAGTTGCATTTTGGCCGCTAATTCGTAGCTCGCGATCCGAGCCGACAATTCGGTGTCACCTGGGAACCGGGCAAGATGCCTTTCATTCAAACGTTTGAGAAACTCCCGTGTGGCAAGGTCCCGGCTTTCAGGAATTCCGCCTGGTCGCGCGAGGTTGCGTATCGGTTTGGAGGCATTGAAGTCCGTTCCTTGAAAAACGGCAGGTAAAAAGCCGGGCCCCCAGTTGTTAACACTTGATTGGGGCGTGCCGCGAGGGTCGGGAATGGCGACGAAAGCAGGCAAGTTTTCATTTTCGCTGCCCAACGCATAAGTCACCCAGGCCCCCATGCTGGGAAATCCGTCTAGTGTAAAACCGGTCGACATAAGATTCTCACCCGGACCATGGGTGTTCGTCTTGCCCGTTAACGAATGAATAAAGCACATGTCGTCAGCCAATTCGCCCAAATGCTCGACAAGTGTTGAAACCATCTTGCCGCTTTCGCCTCTTGGTTTGAAATCCCAGGGGCTTTTTTGCAGGTTGCCCTGGCCTCCCTGAAACGTGATCACCTTTTCGCCTGGCATCGGCTTGCCATGCATTCGGATCAGTTCAGGCTTGTAGTCGAATGTGTCGATCTGGCTACATGCGCCGGCGCAAAAAATAACGATGACGTTTTTCGCAGCCGGCGAAAAATGAGGTGCTCGCGCCTGGTTTGCGTGTTCCGAATCTATAACGGGTCGAATCGGTGATTTGTCGTCTGCTCCAAGCAATAAATTTTGCGACGCCAGAAGCTGAGCCAATGCGATGCTGCCCAACCCCGTCGACGTGTTCGCCAAAAACGTCCGACGATTGAGTAAGCCAGGAGCGTTAATTTCTTTGGGCATGATCAGCTCACAAACAAAAACTCATTGGCGTTCAACAAGGCTCGGCAAAACGCTTCCAAACCATGTTGTTCGACAAGTCCTAGCGCGTCTTCCAGTTCCGCCTCACTTGGCTGGCGCGAAAACGCCAGCTCAAACGCAAAGCGTATTTGATCTTCGGCGTCATTGCCTGACGTCTCTTTTAACCGAGTGGCTAGGTAGCCAGCTTGCTCAAGCATAAATTGACTGTTGAGCAAATTGAGAGCCTGCAACGCCGTCGTCGATCGGCTTCGATCCGGAATGGTTTGCCCGCCGTCTGGACAGTCAAACACACCAAAGACTTCATCTTGTTCCTGGCGAATCTTGGTCATATAGATCATCCGCCTGAAATGTTCCGGTTCGAATTTTTCGAGCGGAAAATAGTGATGTACGTTTTCTCGATCTATCTTAAACAACAAGAACCCGGGGCCGCCCGGCTTTGGATTCAACTTGCCCGATAGTTGTAAGACGCAATCCCGAATCGCCTCCGCTTCCAAACGTCGTGGCGGAAACCGCCACAACAATTTGCATCCTGCATCCTTGGCGAGGGCGTCGGAACGCGGTCGACTGGATTGCCGATAGGTACTCGATAACAGGATTTCCCGATGTAGCCATTTGAGCGACCAATCGTTTTCGACAAGCCGCGTAGCAAGCCAATCCAGAAGATCGGGATGCGACGGGCTGGTTCCGTTTTTGCCAAGGTCGCTGGGCGTGGAAACAATGCCACGACCAAAATGATAGTGCCAAACACGGTTGACCATCACTCGAGCCGTTAACGGATTGTCCTTCGAGGCGATCCAACGCGCCAGTTTTAATCGCCGCGTCTGGTCCGGCGAGTCTGCTTCCAGTCCCAGCGTTCCCATCACGGTCAGCGTGTCGGGCGATACTTCTTCGCGCGGAGACTGGGGTTCGCCTCGATATAATCGCCGGGTGACTTCGGGCGTCTTAAACTTGCCGACATAGCCGACGGGAATCGTTTGCTCCAGGCGTTTGACTTCTTCTCGAAGTCGTTTGATTTCAGCGAGAACCTGTTTCGCACGAGCGGCGTTGTCTGCGGACAGCCGCGAAACAAATGCGTTTTCTGGTTCCGCTCCATCGATCGAATAGGGATGGCGGCCGGACGAGCTGGATACTTCTTGCCAGTCTTTGCCGTCGGATGAAATACTGATGGAATAGTCGATCGCCAATCTGTCAGAGTAATTTCCTTCACGGTCACGTCCCCAGACAACTCGATCGATTTTCATTGACTCCGGGAATTCAATCTGAACCCAGCCGCTGCCGTCGGTATTTGAGATCCAGCTAAAGTTGTTGCCCAGTTTTCCGTCGTTGATATGTTCCAATTTGTGTTTCGGGTTGTTAGCGTAGTCGCCTGACGAAGTGGCGGAACTTCCTGAGGAAGCCAACGCGATGTTTTGCTGAAGATCCGTGGAATAGATTTCCAGTTCATCAAGACAGGGCTCGGATCGGTTGGTTCGAAGAATGGTGAAACGCAAAAATTTCGCCTTAACGGGATCAAACGAATCAGTATTCGACTTGGCGTCGACCATTGGCAACAGGTTTTTCGAAACTTCACCGGGTTTGGGCGCCAACTCGCGCATTCCGGCAATCAATTCCAATTGTTTTTGCAAATTCGATTGGGTCTGTTCCAGAGTTTCGCGTTGCCCTTGAGCCGTTTTGCTCCACAGTTTTCGTTCGCCGTGTTCGACACCGGCAAAAATAGCTTGCAGCGAATAGTAGTCGCGTTGCAGGATGGGATCGAATTTGTGGTTATGGCAGCGAGCACAACCGACGGTTAGCCCAAGGAAAGTAGTGCTGGTCGTGTTGACGTAATCCGCCAGTTCGTCTTGACGCTGCATCAACGTCAAGTTGATATCCGGGCTTTTGACGAGGTCGTAAGGACCACCGACGAGAAAACCAGTCGCCTCATCGACGCCGACAACATCTCCGGCCAGTTGTTCGATGATAAACTGTCGATACGATTTGTCGTTGTTCAAACTATCGATCACGTAATCGCGATAATAATAGGCGTTGGAGCGGTCCCGATTAACCTCATATCCAGTCGATTCGCCAAACCGGACGACATCCAGCCAATGTCGAGCCCAGCGTTCGCCATAATGATGACTATCCAAAACATCGTCGATCAGTTTTGAGTAAGCGTTTGGGGAATCGTCTTTCACAACAGCGTTGACCTGATCGGGTGTGGGTTGAAGACCATGCATATCCAGATAAACCCGCCGGATCAACGAGACTCGTTCAGCCGGTTCAGACGGCCGCAGTCCATTCAGCGCGAGTCGTTGAGCAATGAAATGATCAAGTCCACTTCGAAGCGGAAAATCTTGATCAACCAATTCCTCAATTGGAGGAGGCTCATAATCGACGACAGGTTGAAAAGACCAGTGATCCGTCGTGAGTTGGTCATTGCCAGCCAGGTCGTCCGGCCAATCTGCGCCTTGATCAATCCACCGTCGCAATATGAGGATCTGATTTTCATCAAGTTGTTTGCCAGCATCCGTCGGTGGCATCAACAAATCCGGGTCGCTGCCGGAAACGAATCCGATCAACGGGCTGGCCTCACTTTCGCCGGGAATGATTGGCGGATCGCCAAAGTCGCCGCTTCCAAGCGCCCGGGATTTCACGTCGAGGCGAAAATTGCTTTCCTGTTTATCCGGTCCATGGCATGAGTAACAATGTGCTGCAAAAATCGGTTGCACATCACGAACCAAATTCACACGGTCAACCGGCGGACGAATGGGAGGGTTCTCATCCTGTCCGGGCGCTAGTCCGCTAACTAACAAAACGCCAGTTAGGAGGGTAACTCGGAATATCTTACTCCAACACTTCATACGAAATAGCCAACCGAGAAGTTGACGTCGCCGAACGAACAAATTCAACTATCAAACAATTCTGTCCACGATAGGTGGGGTTCGCAAGTATCTGGGGAAAAGATTAGCAAACAGACGTGTCCAAGCGGATTTTAGTTGGAAAAAGAATGTCGCTTCAGATAACAAACCCATTATTCGTGTTTATGCTTGTTCATTATTGGTTCCTTGAAATCGTTTACAAAGAGCTCATGAATTCAAAAACATCCCTGAACAGATTCAGTTTGTTTGCGATTACGTTTTTGCTGTCTCTTGTCGGAACAAACGTCGCTCAGGAACCTCGTCTCGGCGGAGTCGCTCGATTGGAGGCATGGCCGCAGCATCAACAGATGTTGGAGAACTCTCCGTTCAAGCGACTGACTTGGCAAACACTTGGGCCGAAGTTCGCAGGCGGGCGAATCGAATCAATCGATACACCGCGCGGCGATCTGCAAACCATTTACGCGGGAGTCGGAGCCGGAGGAATTTGGAAGTCGATCGACGGCGGGTTAAGCTGGAAACCAATTTTCAGTCAAGAATCGACATTTGCGATTGGCGACCTCACGATCGCGCCCAGTGATCCAAACACGATCTGGGTTGGCACCGGCGAGTGTCACCTTTCCAGGACTTCCTATGCGGGGACAGGTGTTTTTAAATCCACTGACGCTGGAGAAACCTGGACCAACATGGGGCTGCACGAAAGCACCCACATCGGCAAAGTCGTCATTCATCCAACGAACAAGGACACGGTTTACATTGCTGCGATGGGAAGGAGAGATTCCGGCGGTGAACGGGGGATCTACAAGACGACGGACGGCGGCAAGACTTTTCGCCGAGTTCTGTTCGACGGCGATCGCGTCGCCTTTGTCGATCTCGTGCTCGATCCGAGCGATCCAAGTCGGCTCTACGCTGCCTCTTGGAGTCGCGGCGGTAAGGAAAACAGTAGCGTGTTCCTTAGCGACGACCAAGGTGAAAACTGGAAGCGACTTGCCGGCGGATTGTTGGACCAACAAGTAGACCGAATCGCAATCGATGCATCGGCTTCTCAGCCGGGCGTTGTTTACGCTTTGATGGCGGATCGCTCTTCGCCGAATCTTGCCCGGCGCAGACATGCGTCAATCTTGTTTCGCTCGGAAGATTTTGGTGAAAGTTGGAAGCGTACCCACACCGATTACGTGCCGACTTACGTTGGCTGGGACTTTTGCGATGTCCGAGTCGCGCCCGACGATGCCGATCGCGTTTACGTGGGTGGCCTGCGTTTGATTATTTCACATGACGGTGGCAAGACGTTTACTGGGGAAGGAGGCTTTGCAATCAACAACAGTCCGGAAACCGTGTTTCGATTGCATCCACATCGGGGAATCGGAATGCACCTGGACGTTCACGATATCTGGATCGATCCGGAACATCCCGAGCGAATAATGCTTGGCAACGATGGCGGTCTGTACATTTCGTGGGATCGCGCTCAAACATGGCTGCACTTGAATAACTTGCCGATTGCCGAGTTCTATCGGATTCATCTCGACAATCAGAGTCCATTTCACATTTGGGGTGGAACTCAGGACAACGCGTCGTTCGTCGGTCCCGCGACGGCTCGCTTTGAAACGGGAGTGGACGATCAGTGGCAGCAAGTCTTCCTCGACCCGTGGTCGGGTGGCGATGGGTTTGCAACGTTCCCCGATCCAAACGATCCGACGATCGTCTATTATGCTCAGCAGCAAGGCGATTTGAAACAAGGGCGGCTGGGCGAGTTAAGACCGAAGAAACGTATCAAGCCACGTGCAAAGCCAGACGAATCCAAACTCCGATTCGCTTGGGATACGCCGTTTTTCGCATCTGAGCACGCAGGCGAGACTGTGTTGTATTGCGCTGCTCAGCGCGTGATGCGATCCGACAATCGCGGAGAGAGTTGGCAAGCGATCAGTCCCGACTTCGGACATGGCGGATTGCTCGCGCTTGCGGAATCACCGCTTGATCCGCAGCGATTAGTGGCCGCTGGAGGCCGCGGGCAAGTTCACTTAACGTCTGACGGCGGCCAAAGCTGGAAACCGGCTGGTGAGGGCTTGCCGAAAAAGACTGTCCGTGACGCTATCCTATCTGCACATGATGTTGAACGTGTTTACGTCGTGCTATCCGGCAAGTCAGACGATGACTCCGCATCATACGTTTTTGTGACGACCGATTTCGGCGAAAGCTGGGACTCCATCGCAGGTAACTTGCCGCACGAATCCGTGAACGCTTTGGCGGAAGATCCTAAAACGAACGACCTTCTTTTTGTCGGCACTGATTTGGGTGTTTACGTTTGCACCAACCTCTCCCAAGTTACTTCAGTGTCTTCGCAAGTCGAAAAAATCAGCAGTCATCCTGAGGAAGCTTTAGCGACTGAAGGATCTCGTCTGCGTAAGGGTTTTCGAGACGCAAATTGGGAATCACTTTGCAGTACGTTACCAACTGCACCCGTCGTCGACGTCGCCGTACAAGGTCGTGACGCCACACTCGTCGCCGCAACTCATGGACTCAGCCTGTTTTTGTTGGAGATTGATCCCATTCGTGCTGCCGCGCGAAATATGAAGGCGGGTCAATAACAGTAGGCGAGTCTGTCCCAGACTCGTGACAGCCTGGGACAGGCTGACGTACAGTTCGAAATGCTATTTGGGACCAATCGCAAGCCCGCTTTACGTTTGCAGCTTACCGAAAGACTTGCGTAACAACTCCAGGCTTTTGGGGATCGCCGTTTCGTAGTGCTCTTGGCCTTCGAATTCGAGCGAAATGTAGCCGCGATAATTCGCCTTCTGAAGGATCGCGGCAATCTTGTCATAGTCGATTTCGATCGTGTACCAGGTTCCTCCACCAAAATACGTCTTGGCTTGAACTAACACGGTGTTGGTCGCCATTATCTCGAACTGTTCGTGACGGCGTTCGAAAAAATTACCCGTGTCCAGCGTGGCTTGGAGCCAGGGGCTGTTGATTGCGTTGATACACTTCATCACGCCTTCGGCGGTTCGTCCCAGGCCCCAATGGTTTTCCAAACCCAGAATTACACCGCATTGTTCTGCCGTTTTGAGACACGCCGTCAACGAATCAATGACCCATTTGAATCCCTCATCATCGGTGTGACCTTCCAGTCGTTGTTCGATTCCCTTGTCGGCCATCAGCTGATCAAAACTTTTGGTGGTGCCCCAGCGGCCTGTGTTGACTCGAATGGTGGGTATCCCGAGCTTGTAGGCCATTTCGATGAAGCCAATTGTTTTGTCAATGTTTTGTTGCCGGACCTCTTTGTCGGGTGTGACGAAACCCTGGTGCGTTGACATGCCCATCAGATCGAGTCCATTTACGAAAGCTTGACGCTTTAGCTTTTGCAAATAGGAATCCGAATCGTCCTCCATTTGAATTCTCAAGAGTTCGACACCATCAAAACCCATTTCGGCCGCCAAGTCGATGCATTTTGGGATCGTCAACTTTGAATCTTTGCGGAAACGCCAAAAGGAATACGTGGAGATACCGATACGATTCGGTACAAACCGTTTTTTGGGTTCCTGGCTTGGAGTTGTTGGTTCTGTTGTAACTGTTCCCGCCACCAAATTGCGTGCGGTAATTGGTAGAGCCGCCGCGGTGACAACCGCGCTCGAACTGGCCACGAATTCTCTTCGGTGCATAATCTTGTCCTTTCGTGTCAAGCAAATTGATCGCTGGATTCTACCACGAATCGAATTGTTTAACGGCTAGCCGAAGGCGTCGGTGTTGTCAGTCAAAAATTGCTTTCGGGTTGCCGTTAACACAATTCCGTTCATATTTTGGTCAGGCAAGAGTGGCGTTCAAGAGACGTGTATTCTAACCACGGAAGACGCCGAACACTCGGAAGCTCAGGATTGGATGCCGTCTTCGATGTCCTCCGTGGTAAACATCGTCGCGGTTAGCGGCCTTCCGGCTCGGCGGGAGCGTCGCCCTCCCGGTTAATGACGCCACGTGCTCGTTACGTAACGGTTACGAAAACGGGCTTCCGCCACCGTTATACTTCATTGTGGAATTAGTTTCCGAGTCGTTTTTGGTAATGGAGCAAAGTATGACGCGTCTCACGATGATTTCGATTGGCCTGTCGGCCCTGCTGTTCTCGACCGGCGGTATTTCTGCACAGCAAATCAAACCGTCTGCAATCCAACCGGCGCCAATTATTGACGCCAGTAAAATGAGGATTGAGGGGCCACTAAAAGAACTTTTTGCGGAATCAAAATCGGCAAAACAGGATCAAGGCAAAAACGATATCGAAATGCCGTTGAAAGGGATTGTGGCGTCATCTGCACCGCCTGCTGGCGAAGACGAAAGCAAACGAAAAATCGAATTCCCAATTGAAACGATTGTGGCGACATCAAACAGCGATCCGCAAAGCGAGGTCGTGAAAATGGAGTCGATCAAATTCCTGTCGAAAACCATGATAGAAGCTCCCGTGGAATCGCTAATACGGCGAACGAATAAGACTCCGCAAGATAAAAAGGTCCGCGAGATTAAGCAACGGTTGCTGGAAGTCGTCGAAGTATCGGACGCTCGCAAACTGGATGACTCAAATGACAATCAGGATAATCCGACAGTCAAACCCGGGCTTGTTAACTGGCACCCAGACTTTGAAACGGCGTGTGCGGCGAGCAAGAAATCGGGCAAGCCGGTTTTACTGTTTCATTTGCTGGGGAAACTGGATCAGCGTTTTACGTGAACCAACGCACGACTTGCGAGAACCGTGTTGTTCTCGGACGAATCGGTTGCGACCGTGATCAACTTCGGCTTCGAACCAGTTTGGGTCTCCGTTCGGCCCGTGCCCTTGATCACAATAGATTTTGGCAATGGAAAAATCATTCGGCGGACCTTGCACGGGAACGTGGCGACCTATGCTTGTACTTCTGACGGTCACGTCCTCGACATCCTGCCGGGAATCTATGAACCGAAAACGTATGTTGATCGACTTCGTCAACTGAAATTGCTAAACGAGATGACGGGCGGCGGAGAGGAAGACAGCCACAACCTCGGGATGCTCAACGTTTACCATCGTCGTCAGTATGATGAACTTAGCAAAGACCGGCCGCCGCTAGAATTGTGGAATGCCGGGGCGTCCATATTTGGGGCAGAATCTGGAGTTCGGATCTTGATGCGGCCAGCCAAAAGAATCGCATCGCGCGCCGCCTACGCGAACAAAGAAAAAACGCCGACGAAAATTTCAACCGATGATTTGGCCAACTGGGAGGCGCTTGCCCAGGACACGGCACAAAACGAATCCGTTCGGCGGTTGGCGATTCACGAATTCCTGAAAGACCAAAAACCGGTCAAACCGGACGACGTGGTCAAGTGGCTATATCGAGAAGTGCTGCACGCAGACCTGGACGATCCGTACATGGGATTGGGCAAGCTGTTGTTCGACACGTATCCATTTACTGAAGAAGATATTGAGGAAGCGAATCCAGTGGTTGTGAACGCCGACCAATAAACAGGCAGGGATTGCCGGCACATCTCCTGCCGTTGGTGCTTAACCACCGGATTGTTAAACGTCCGCGTCTGTAAGCCCCGAAGGTGGCGACACACTTGGTTGTGCGCTAAATCTGTCGGCCTGTCAGGCCTGTTATTGAATACCGTTAAAAAGCAGCAAGAGATTAGCCAGAGTCATTCTAAGAGAGTCCAAGCGACCGAAAAATCTCGCGCAACAACACGAGAGATCCTTCACCTCGCTCCACTCGGTTCAGGATAACGACAGCGTATACTAGGCAAAACCAAGAAACATGAACGGAGTTGCGATTAGCTGGGCCCTGACGAGGCGGTTACTCCTTGTCGGGAATGATCAACGCGGGCAAATCGCTCGCCTTATAAGCGACGTTGAATTCACTAATTGGGCCGCTGACGATAGCTTGCAATTCTTGACTTAAATTTTGCCAGTGCTCGTCGAGATGCTCGAGTCATTCGTATCCAACGCTCCACCGAGATAAGTCAGCTCAGCGTTCAGTTGATTACGAAAATTGATGACATCTTGTTGCGTCTTCTGTTTAGGCTGAACCAGCTGAACTTCCCACTTGTTGATTCGTTCCAAGGCGGCTTGACCAAGTGCTACTAATTCGGTCTTGTCTTCCATTTTCTTTAACAGGCTGAGCCGACCGGCAAGCTGCGATTTGACTTGGCGAAACTGATGGACCGACTGGTGAATGTCGTTAGCCAATTCAGAGATTCTGTTCAACGCAGTTTGCTGACGCTGGTAATCCTCTTCTGTTGCATTAATGCGTGGATCAGGTTTAACGGTCGCTTGAATTTCGGCAGGACCGATACCATCCTGGTCAGTCGAAAGTCGAATCATGTAATTGCCAGGAATGACTCGCGGCCCGTTATGACTGCCCATCAAATGTACGTTGGTAACACCCGGAATCGGATCGGTTCGCAAATCCCAATGGAAGCGATTGAGGCCGGGCTTGGCCGGTAGTCTGGGTTGCGGGCTTGGTCCGCCTTCCCATTTCTTGACGTTTTTTTGTTCGGCACTACTGAGCGTTCGAATTACCGTGCCGTTTTGGTCAATGACTTCTAGTTTGAGGTTCATTTTTTTCGTCCATTTGTCGCCGAGTTGGTAGTCGATAATGACTCCATTCAACGGGTTTTGGCCTTGGTAAGGCGAAGCGGGTTTCGACGGGTCCGCCGCGGCTGAACTTGACGAATACTTGTAGCTGGGTTTGGGTGCAAACAGTTTGAAGTCGGTTGGCTGCAGGTCGCCGCCTGATTGTTGGATCGGACCAAGATCGTCAAGAATCCAAAACGAACGGCCCGACGTTGCCACGATTAGATCGTTGTCTTGAAATGTCAGGTCCGTAATCGGGCACGTTGGCAATTTGAGTTGAAATGGATGCCACTTTGCGCCTTGATCGAAACTGATGTAGAGTCCGCCTTCGGTACCGGCATACAGGACTTGCGCATTAACGGGGTCTTGCCGTACGACTCGCACAAAATGCTTTTCGCCGATGCCATTGACGATGGATGCCCAGGACTTGCCGTTATCGACCGTTTTGAAGGCCATGGGAGCCAGATCGTCAAACTTGTAACGAGTCGCCGCAGCAAAGGCAGTGTTCGCATCATGCGGTGACAGATCAATCGCATTGATCAATGATTCTTCGAGTCCGTTGGGAGTCACATTGAGCCACGTTTTTCCTTCATCGTCAGTAAGGTGGATCAAGCCATCGTCGGTTCCGACCCAAATCGTTCCGGCTTCAAGAGGTGAGGCCGCAATATAGCTGATTGTATTATAGACTTCGCCGCCAGCCGCTTCATTGGTGAACGGTACGCCTCCATCGCCATGTTTGTCGACTTCGTTGCGCGTCAAATCGTCGCTGATTTCGGTCCAGGTGTCTCCCGAATCGTCACTGCGAAACAGAATGTTCGCTCCGTGATAAAGGACTCTTGGATCTTGAACTTGAGAGGTCAGCGGCCCGTTCCAGTTAAATCGATACCTTTGATCTTTCGGCAGCGTCCCAAGGTTCAATTGCGGATAGACCATAATGCTCTTCCGCTCATCGGTTTCCAGATCATGCCGGTCGATGATGCCTTGAATGCTGGTCCCAAAAACCGTTTTCGGATTATCGGGGTCGAAAGCGATAAACGCACTCTCACCGCCAGCCGTCGGGAACCAGTCGCTTTCATCGATGCCGCCCGATAATGAGCGGCTGGCGATGCTGACGGAGGAATTATCTTGTTGGCCGCCGTAAACACGGTATGGAAACTGATTGTCGGCGATCACTCGATAGAACTGTGCCGTGGGCTGGTTGTTTTCGCTGGACCAGGATTTCCCTCCGTTGAATGTAATGCAACCGCCTCCGTCGTTGCCGAGAATCATGTTCTCGGGGTCCGCCGGGTTAATCCACAAATCATGTTGATCACCGTGTGGGTTCGGAATTTTGCTGAAAGATTTACCTCCGTCAATCGATTTGAGCACCGGCGCATTCAAGACATACACTCGATTCTCATCTTTCGGATCGGCAAAGATTTCAATGTAGTACCACGCCCGCGCTACGGTTACGCGGTCCGAGTTCACCTGTTTCCAACTCTTACCCGCATTGGTTGAACGGAACACACCGCCTTTGGCAGCCTCGATATTTGCGTAGACGATATTTGAATTAGCGGGCGACACATCGACCGCTACTTTGCCCATTTTGTCGGGCAGCCCGGTCGTCAATTTGGTCCACGTCGTTCCACCATCGGTCGATTTATGAATCCCAGATCCAGGTCCGCCGCTTCTGATTTTCCAAGGTAAACGCTGATGATCCCACATGCCGGCGTAGAGGATCCGCGGGTTGTTAGCGTCCATGCTTAAATCGGCTGCGCCAGTCGACTCGTTGACAAACAGAACTTGTTCCCAATTGTCGCCACCGTCTGTCGACCGGTAAACGCCCCGTTCCGCTGACGGCCCGTAAAGGGACCCTTGCACGGCCACGTAAACGTGTTCCGGATTCAAGGGATGGATTCGCATGGCGGCGATATGCCGAGAATCTTTAAGCCCAATGTGTTTCCAGGTCTGCCCGGCATCTGTACTTTTGTAGATTCCGTCTCCGTGCGAGGTCATCACGCCACGGACCGCATGTTCTCCCATGCCGACGTAAATTACGTTGGGATCACTTGGTGCTACGGCGATTGCACCGACCGAGCCACTTTTGAAGAATTTGTCCGAGATGTTGCGCCAGGTAATCCCGGCATCGGTTGTTTTCCAGAGCCCGCCTCCGGTGCTGCCGAAATAGTACAGTCGTGAATCGCCCAAGACGCCGCTTACGGCGTTACTGCGACCTCCGCGAAACGGACCGATATTTCTGAATTTGAGCGAACTGAATTGTTGTGATTTTGAAGGCGGCTTGGCGGGTTTCTTGTCTTGGCCACCGACATTTCCAACGTTGACGGAAAAACAAATCAAGAATATCAAAGCCATTCGAATCACTGTTGTCATCTCTTAAAGCCGTTAAATCTGTAATTAGAAAGATGTGAACAGACGGCGTATGCCGCGTTTGCCAACTGAGCCACAAATAGAAATTATAATTGAACTTTAGCCGGGAGGCGTGTCACATTTGTCGTAGCCGGATTTGTGAGAATTCGAGCATTATCTTAGCTCTCCGAAGTCTCACGACTTCAGCCACTGTGTAATTACTTCTTATTCTTGGGCAAACCGGCGTTTTTCAGCCTGGCGTCGTGCCCCTCCGCCATTTGTTGCTGTGTCCGTGTGTGTTGTGGATCACCGGCCAGGTTAGTGAACTGTCCATCATCCGCACGCATGTCGTAGAGCTCCTCGGAACCGTCGTTGTAACGCATGTAGGCCCAGTCTTTGGTGCGCCAAGAGTGCCCTTTGGCGAAGGAGAGTGCACCTTCTTTTACAGTGGATTTCGGATCCTTGAATATGGGAGACAGACTGACGCCTTCTACGCCGTCCGGCGGTTGAAGTGCAGTCAGTTCAGAAAGCGTTGGATAGATATCGACAAGTTCGACAATCGACTCCGAACGGCCTGGTTGGTAGCCTGGAACCGACATAATCAGCGGCACCCGCGTCACCTGCTCATGGACATTCGCTTTCTGCCAAAAAGTATGGTCGCCGAGGTGATAACCGTGATCGCTGGTAAAAACGACCGCCGTGTTTTCTCGCAAACCGAGCCGATCAAGTTCGTCGAGGATGCGACCGACTTGCTGGTCCATAAAAGTGACTGCCGCGTAATAGGCCGTCCACATGCGTTTCTGGTTGTCCGGGAAATTGCCGATACCGTTGATCGACGAACGACTGCGGGCCAAGCCCATTTCGGGGATATCGACCAGGTCGCCGAGACGTTGTTCGGGCAGGATCATTTCCTCCCAAGGATAAGATTCGAAGTACTGTTTCGGGGCAACCATTGGGTAATGGGGACGCACGAAACCGGCGGCAATAAAAAAAGGCTTGTCGCCGTGCTTCTGCAAAAGCTCGATGGTTTTGGTGGCCGTCTTGTGATCGGGTTGATCGGAACCGTCACCGTCGTATTGCACGGAGACAAACATGCGATGCGGCATCCTGGTTGACTGACGGCCTTCAAGTTCGTTGGTGAAGATGTTCAAGTTCAAACAAGCATAGTCGCCAGGCGTGTGCGCCTCGTTGCCTTGCGAGTTGAATCGTTCCGTCCACGATTCGGCGATGTCCTGGCCGTTGCTGCCCTTGATGATGTCACCCGGGACCAACATATGAAAAACTTTGCCGACTCTTGCGCTGTAAAAGCCGTTTTCCTTGAAGTGTTCGCCGAGAGTGAGCTGCCCCTTTCCTTTATAACGGCTGAACATGAACGACGTACGTGAGGGCGCGCAAGCCGTCCCCTGACAATATGCTCGATCGAACAGCATTCCTTCGTTGGCGAGTCGATCGATGTTGGGAGTCTTGCACATTTTGTCGCCATAGCAGCCCAATGTGTTCGCTCGCAGGTCATCGGAAATGATGAACAGCACATTCTTGATGGGTGCAACAACAGGCTCTTCCGACACCGTGGATGATGGCGTGAAACAAAAACCGACGGTAATAAAAACAACTCCAAGGAGACAATTCTTCATTGGAAATTCAACTCAACTGAATGATTTTATGGGTGATTGCCCCGAACTCGCCAAGTGCGGTGTCTGGTCGTGTATACTTTCACCCTGGCCCTGTTCAGAAGCAAATGTTTTTGGCGATTTCGTTGTTGCAAATTTTCGGCAGCCGCGGAGCGGCGACATATGATAGCATCGGACTTTAGTCCGATGAAAGCCAATAAAAATCGACGTGAGTCGCGGAGCGACGGCATGTGTTACGACGCTCGAATATACCGTCCCTCCGGGATATATCACCGTTTTGTTGACCGTGAACCGGTGACTAAAGTCACAGGCTATCACACACCGTTCCTCCGGAACTAAATAGCGCAACTTCAAAACTCACGCGTCGGGTACCAATTGCTCAGCAACAACTTACAACGACTCTTGCAAAAAGCCTGTTACGCGGGCTACCTCATGTTCGAAAACGAAACGACGGAAGAAAAACATTGAGTCTTCAAAAACAAATCGACGAGTTTCTCACTGGTTCGCCGCATGCGGTTGTTGGAGCATCGAGGGATCGGTCCAAGTATGGAAACAAAGTGCTGCGGGTCTACCTCCAACAAAACCTTCCCGTATTCGCAGTAAATCCCAACACGGATGAAGTAGAAAACGTTCAGGCGTATCCGGACCTTGTATCGTTACCAGAACAGGTTCACGGCATTTCAGTGATTACACCGCCGCACGTCACCGAATTGGTTGTCGAACAAGCGGGTAAACTTGGGATCAAAAACATCTGGATGCAGCCCGGATCGGAAAGTGATGCAGCGTTGACCCGAGCAAAAGAGCTCGGCATGAACGTCGTTGCGGGCGGCCCGTGTGTGCTTGTCGTGCTGGGCTATCGGGAGTCGTAAACCATAATCTGCCGAGTGACTATATTTCTCGATTATTGACCACCTGGTCCAGAACGTGTACACTGGATCCATGACAACCGTCGGACGACCCAAAGAATTCGACCGCGACGAAGCCTTAAACAAGGCGATGGAGCTATTTTGGGCACGTGGGTATGAAGCGACGGGCATGAAAGACTTGCTCCAGCAGATGGGCATCGGCCGACAAAGCCTGTATGACACGTTCGGCGACAAACACCGACTGTTTCTCGAGGCGATCAAACATTACAACCTTCATTCCACCCAGGGAATGGTCGATCAACTTAGCGCCAATGGATCTCCGCTCGAGAATATTCGCCGGACTTTGAGAGGGTGTGCAAGCCATTTGTCGGATGGTAATTGTCGCGGGTGTCTGTTGACTAACACTTTAGTCGAATTGGCCCCACGCGATGAGGAAGTGGCTGCCGCTGCCGGTTCCGCGCTCACCCGCATCGAAACGGCGTTTCGTAAAGCGTTGGAACGCGCCGTGGATCAGGGGGAGTTACCACCCGACGCCAATGTCCGCGCTTTGGCTCGCTATTTTACGAGTACGCTTCAGGGTTTGGTGGTGATGGGTAAAGCGTCGGCAAGTCGAGCTGCGATCAAGGATGTCGTCAACGTTGCCCTGTCGGTTCTGGAGAAATAGTCTTTTTTGGCTATTTTTGGAATGATTGGTCCAAATCTGTAAGGATCGCAGGCATGCAGCGTCTCAATTATAGACCGATTGGTCCAATACAACACTTCAGGCTGGAAAATAACCCCTCTAATCAAGCTAAGGCCGATCAACCAACCCGCCAAATCAAACTGAACGCAACTTGAATTAAAAGGAGAGAATTATGAGTGGCACAATTCAAATCACCGACACCAATTTTCAAAGCGAAGTTCTTGAAAGCGATCAACCTGTGCTAGTCGACTTCTGGGCCGCCTGGTGCGGGCCGTGCCGAATCATTGGTCCGTCCATTGAAGAGCTGGCCGACCAATTCGAGGGTACCGCCAAAATCGGCAAACTCAATGTCGATGAGAATCCGCAAGCGTCCAGCGGTTTTGGGATCCATTCGATCCCGGCTGTATTGTTGTTTAAAGACGGCAAGGTCGTCGAAACATTGGTAGGCGTGCAATCGAAAGAGCGCTACGCCGCAGCACTCCAAAGTGTGGCAGCCTGATTTGGCTCGAAAAAAACGATTCGATGAGCGAAATACCACTTAGCAAGCCAAACCGAAACCGAAAGGCGGTAAGACATGACCTGAACAATCAATTCCGGTTACGAACTCTCGATCTTGATAAACTCAAAACTCAAAGGAGCCAATCATGGCCGAACAACAAAAAGAAACAAAAACAAATGAACAGCAAGGTCAAACCTGTTCAACCACGAAGCAGGGCAACAAATCTTGCGGATGCGGCAGTTGACATCCGAATCGGGATCTCCAGGGCGGTCGCAACGGTGACCGCCCGTTTTTTTGTAGCTGTCCGATTACAGTTTGTCCTTTGGACCACCAGTTCTCAGGATGATTTTGGTTTTGCCCTCAAAGGTGGGGTTGCATCCAGCCTGTAATCTTCGCGTGGAACCTCCTTTTTAATCATTCAGGAATTATTCTCAGATTTTTTCAAAAAAAGGCTTGTTCTGTAATGTATTTGCATATACAAATATAAACTCAAGGAACCTGAAATGAGCAAAAAAGCCAATTCCCTCCAGCCCGAAGATGTAATCGCTTCCGAATGTCTTGCGGTACGCTTGAGACTGCTCAATCGGGTCGTCACC
Source organism: Planctomycetaceae bacterium (assembly GCA_024638965.1). Classification (GTDB taxonomy): domain Bacteria; phylum Planctomycetota; class Planctomycetia; order Pirellulales; family Pirellulaceae; genus Mariniblastus. The sequence goes on along the minus strand of JAHEJI010000068.1, from coordinate 2,116 downwards.
AACATTTATGACGAAGCCTTGCGTCCGCTCGGAATCAAAACGAGTCAATTGAACTTGCTGGTCATTGCGGCCAAGCTGGGATTGGCTCGGCCGGCTGACGTTTGCAGGCGATTGCAGATGGACAGCTCCACTTTGAGTCGCAACGTGGAGCGGATGAAGGCGCGAGGTTGGCTGGAAGTTGTTACTGACGAGGATGGTCGCGCACAACCGTTTCGTTTGACGACGAAAGGAAAAAAACTTCTGCAGAAAGCAAAACCAGCATGGGAACAAGCCCAACAAAAGGCAATCAAGTTACTCGGCGCCGATGCGGTCGACGAAATTCACGAGGCCGTTACTCGGGTGCACTCCGCTAAATCGAGTTAAGTTTTTTTGCGCAAGGCATCGTGCAATTCGAGTCAGCCGACGATGCCGTTGAATTGATCCGACAACTACAGGACGAGCTAGACGACGTTTTACCGGAAGCTCGCGTGCTGGTTCGGCAATTAGAACAAGGGCCGCCCTTTGACGCTCCCATCGAATTGCGGCTTTACGGTCCCGACGTTGATCGATTGGCGGAACTTGGTGACGATGCGAGAGCCGTTTTGTCGACGGTCCTGGATGTTGTCCACACCGACGCCGACTTGACGGAGTCACTACCCAAATTGAACATCAAGGTTGACGAAGAAGAAGCCCGGCTCGTCGGACTCGATCACATGTCGATCGCCCAACAGCTGGACACAACCCTAGAGGGTTCCGTAGCTGGGTCATTGTTGGAATCTACGGAAGAGCTCCCGATCCGCGTACGTTGGTCCAATTCCGGCCGTAGCGATCTGATGCAGATCTCTTCGCTCGACTTGATAGCCAGTGCAAGCCAAGCGACCCAACAACAAAAGTACATTCCGGTTTCGGCGCTCGGCGAGGTTGGGTTAGTACCTGAACGAGCTTTGATCGCCCGACGTAATGGGCGGCGGGTGAATCTGGTACGTGGTTACATCACGTCTGGAGTTCTTCCTGGAAAAGTCCTGGCGGAATACCGCGAACAGCTTCAGTCCAGCATGAATTTACCGGCTGGCTACGAGTTTGAATTCGGCGGCGAGTTTGCCGAGCGTAATGAGGCGGTCGGCAAGTTGTCGGCTTCGCTCGGCGTCTTGTTGGTCGTGATGATTTCGACCTTGGTTCTCACTTTTGGCTCCTTCCGTCTGGCCGGGATCATCGCGGTCGTGGCGGCAATGTCAGGTGGGCTAGGATTCGGATCGCTATGGCTGTTCGGGTATCCATTCGGTTTCATGGCCATTCTCGGAACGATGGGACTGATCGGCATCGCCATCAACGATTCGATCGTCGTCTTGGCCGCGCTCCGCGAGGACGATTCGGTTCGTCGGGGTGATCGCAAGGCTGTCCGTGACGTCGTTGTTCGATCGTCTCGGCACATCTTCGCGACCACGTTTACAACGATCGCTGGATTCCTGCCGTTGATTATTGAAGGCGGCGGCTTCTGGCCACCCTTGACGATTACGATCGCTGGCGGCGTCGCTGGTGCCACGTTGCTGGCTCTCGTGTTTGTTCCGTCGTCCTATTTGCTCGTTCAGCCGGTAACGACTGTGAACGAGCAAACAGAGCAACCGCGAATCGAGCCATCGACCGAAGAATGCGTTAGTCGTTTTCCCGAGTTGATATCTGCTTGAGGAGCTTTAGCTCACCGAAATGAATCTACTTTAAAGTCGAAGTTTTCCATCAGTTCAGCCGTCAGCTTCTTTCGCGTGCGGCGCGCACGTACCTGATGTTCTGCGCTGAAAGTCCTTTGCCGTAACGATATTCACGGATCAGTGTTTTGTTCTTCAGCTGACGATGACTTTGACGCCAAAATCGTCATCGCAACCATATTCTTACGGTGGTTGATTGCTTGTATTTCCGCCCACAACCGTCATTTTAACCCGTTTTGATTACTCAACTGCGCCGAGTTAGAATAGGCGAAGGGAACAAAGACCATCGCAAAGTCGAAGTAAGAAATTCGAGCATTCTGCCAACCAATTTGTCAGACGGTTCGGCATTTGAAAAATTCATACAATCGAAATAATCCGGGCCGGTTTGAAAGGCTTGGACGGAATCAGACGGTCGGAACGCGGGCAGACGAAAA
>JAHEJI010000243.1 GCA_024638965.1 Planctomycetaceae bacterium | reverse complement strand
ACGGCCCGGACAATGACGCCTTCATCAAGGCCAGTAATTCGAGCGACGATCCGGTCTACCTGGACAACACGATGTCGTTCATGTTTGAAACACGTTTTCCACAATTGGTGACCCAGTTTGCCGCTAACGAAGCGGTCCTACAGGACGACTACGTTGATTGCTGGGAGGGTTTGCAAAAGCGTTTCAACGGAACGCCGGAAGGAAACTGGTCCTGACCGAGCGTGTGCAGCGATCCGTAAATCGGTATGAACAAGGGTTTGCTATTATGAATTGTTTCAGCTGCCGCATCGACCAAGCGGTTTCAGATTGTTGTTTCCAACGGGACCCTACCGTTTTATGCCTCGACCAGTAATTGACCCTTTTTCGAAACACGGGGACCAGTAGTCCGCACCATCCTGCCTGGGAGTGCCATTGCGGCAGAACTTGCATTTCTTTTACTGCACTCGCGACGCTGCATCACTCCGCACGTCTAGGTTCCAACCAGAGTTAATTCATGATTTCAATTCTTGGCCTGCCTTATGACGCGGACTCATCGTTTTTAAAAGGCACCGTTCATGGTCCGCCCGTCATTCGCAATGCTTTTCGGTCTCCATCAAGTAATACTTCAGCCGAGAATGAAATTGAAATCGACGGACATGTGCAGATCGAAGATGAGGGTGACCTGGAATTGGGATCTGGCCAAAACGCCCGCGACCAGATTGAATCCGCCATTCGAAATCTAGTAATGAGAGGCAATAAAGTTCTCTCACTGGGGGGCGATCATTCGATTACTTATCCGATCCTGCGCGGTTACGCGTCGAAACATGGCAAGCTCAATGTTCTTCAACTGGATGCTCATCCGGATCTATACGATGAACTAGGCGGCAATCGTTATTCTCACGCTTGTCCGTTTGCCCGATCGCTTGAAGAGGGTTTGATCGGCAACCTGCTACAGGTTGGCATTCGGACGATGAACGCACATCAACGCCAACAAGCCGATAGGTTTGGCGTCGATGTCATCAGGGCACGGGATTTTGCGACAACGTCGGTTGAGGTTTCAGGTCCTGTTTATATCAGCTTGGATCTGGATGTGTTTGACCCCGCGTTCGCACCTGGCGTCAGTCACTATGAACCGGGCGGATTGTCGGTACGAGAGGTTTTATCGGTGATACACGAACTCGAGGTTCCAGTCATTGGCGCAGATGTTGTCGAATTGAATCCGACGCGCGACATTCAGGAAATGACCGCGATGGTCGCCGCCAAATGCTTGAAAGAGCTGCTGGCTAAAATGCTGTAATCTATACCAAAAAAGGACTGTCAAAGCACGAACAGCGAAATGCCTGGGCAATCCTTCAACGTTTCCTCACGAAAGTTTTCAAAATCCACACCTTCACGCCATCGTTACCGACGGCGGATTCACTCCTGAGGGCACGTTTATCTGTTTTGGTCCTCGACCCCGAGTTCCTGTAATCGGTTTGGCGAGCATTTTTGCGGCCATCAACCCTAACGCAAAAGCGATCCGCGCACAGGTCGCCTGAAAGCACCCAGATCTCCGAATCCGTGCAAGATCGGAAGCGATTTGAAACCCGCTTAACCAAAATTGACCCGCATGGGACATCTCCGGACAAATCTTGAACCAAACGAGCACCGAGGCACAAATTTGGTGGCGAAAACCGGCGCGTTAATGTTTGACAACGACCCAAAATGCGGCCAATATGTTAGAGGTTGAGGATTAAAATCCCTATGAGTGAAAGACAAAAGGTTATTGGTAGGAAACGACCGATAGCTTAAAAAAAGGAAAAAAAGATGAACAAAATGATTCTCTATATTTTCATTGGTGTTTGTTCAAGTCCAATTGGACCTTGGCTGTTTTTTTCGTCCTTTGATTCAAGGGAAAAAATGGTGATTGAAAAAAACGAAGAAAATCAGGAGAAAGAAACCGGGGGAGGAGTTCTTTCTTCTTCCGCCGTGAAAAATAAAAAGTGTGGTATGTGCCACACAGAAAAGTATGTAACAATCAAAAAATGGGCTACTAATGTAGAATGCGAATCCTGCCATGGACAAGGCAAAGATCACATGGAGGCAGTCATTGAACTGCCGGCAGACCTCCCTGAAAAAGAATTTAGGGAAAAAGTTAAACAAACAATAAGATCTTTTAATATTGAGAATCCAGGAACTGCTGGATTCCACGATTATATCAAATTGAGATCTAAAGAAGAGGAGAACTTAATCCTCCAGTTTGTAAAAGAAAAAGAGAAGGAGTTCTTTGCGTGGAAGAAGGAGAAGGAGGAGATGAAGAAAGAAAATTAAACGAGTTATCAGTTTCCTTCGCGGCAAAGACGCGGGGCGCGAGTCGTTCGATTTCGACGTTCCGATCGATGTTCTCGCAATCGACGCCAATCTGACATCCGACTGTGACACCGCACAAAATGAGCCCATCGCAGTGAGACAGGTTAAATTCGTAGATTCGATGGATTTGGCTTAACGTCGATTTCTGGCTATCCAAATCCGTTAACCCGGAAACGCCAATCAGCCGGTTGGTCAGTTGCATATCGCGACAGGATTTTCCGCAGTACGGCTGAGGAACTGATCGCGATCTTTCTCGAAAACAAATCGCTGGTGCCGTTGCCGTTCGTCGCCGGGCATTAAATCATACTAAAGAATGAGCCACTCCTTTCGCTTGGCATCCTCCGTCCAACATACCAAAGGTGAACATCTCCCCGAATTAGCTCAATCAAATCCGACAATCTGTCCCCATTTTTTGCTCACGACACTGGGATAAGTTGCGGGGCTGGCTATCTGATCGTCAAGCCTCGGACAGCCATTGTCGGGCTTCGTTTTGCTGCCCGTCTTCGAAATACCTGATTTTGGACATGGTAAACGGTTTACAAATCGTGGCCATCCATTTTTCCCAGTTCTTTTCTCCGACCATGGCAATTTTTTCCACGTCCCGGCAATGTTTGGTGGCGAATTTGATGTCTTCCCACATCGCACCCATTTCCCAGCCATGAAAGTCATGCATTTCAAACAGAATTTTGATTTTGCCCGAATCGATCAACCGCTCTACAGCCGGCTCAAAATCGTGATAGTCGTCCGCTGAGAGTTTTCCGCTGGCTTTGACTTCCAGCAGATGTTGTTCGGTATTTTCATTGAGTTCAATAGTCATTTTCTCTCCTTTTATGTGTGATTGAATATTGTACAGCCACGGCATCGGCCGCCGCTATCGCGGTAAGCGCAAGGTCCGTGCAATTCTATCCTTGTCACTGTTTGTCTTTGTTTTTATCCGCATTCAGTTCGGCGTCAAGTTTCGCTTCCGCATCTGCGGCTCGTTTCTTGTCCTCTGGGTTGGCCAATTCCGTCCCATCTCCGGTTAAACCCCAAGCGTTGGCCCTCCCGTTTGGTAGGGAAACGGATTGATTGTAGCCGCCGTAGGCATCAACGCGATTGTAAGCTGCGTCCCAGGCAGCGGCGCGGGCAACCAGATGATAATAGCCGACGCCCGGATGGTAATGAGGGTAGTAGCCGACGTGCCCCACACCAACGCCACCCACATGAACTGCGCCTGCATGATTTCAATGATCACCGGTTTGCTATTGATGTGATGCTTGGCCCGTACACCGGCAAACAAAGTGGCGAGACAGCTTTGCTGTGGCAGATGCTCGACTAATTTTGTCGGCACCGTCGACCAGGACATCGAATTGTTCAACTACGATACGGGTCAATTTGAAACCGTCGATTCAGGTCTAAGTTCTGCCACGGATAGTGTGGTCAGCGTCACACCGAGCGGTGATCCAACTCGATTCGTCCAAGCCGGCACGAATGCCGTGCAAGCGCGCATCAGCTACCAGAATTCATTGCCGTTTTGGGTTTTCAGTACACAAAACCTCTACCTGCCCTACCGAGTCAGAGCGGATCATATTTTCTGGACGATAACACCCTGACCGAATTGTCGCGACAGAATAAGCCTCGTTCAGCTCGACCAGCGAGTTGTACGGGGTTTTCCCTTGGCCTCAACGCCAATTTCAACGGTCAGACGTGAGCTTATGGATCGCTCGTTACGCCACCGTTTGTTGGATAGCCGACTAGCTTCTTCAGCTTGCCTCACCTGGATGCGTTGCGGATAATCAACTGAAATTGACCCACAATGAACCAATTTTGGAAAAGGATTCCAAAACCGAAATGACACTCTGTATCACGAAGAATATTTGCGGAATTGTGCCTCGGAATCGGGTCGTGGAGTTCACCCATGTCTAGCACACTTGGTCCCGTTGCAAGTCTACTGATTGTGGTCCTCTGCGGGACGGTCTGCGGCATTATTGCGACGCTAATTTCCCGAGGCCGGAACGATTGATTGCCCAACGAACGGTCTGCAGAGCCATATGTCGGCTTTCTTGTTGGGGCCGTAATAGGAGCGGTTGGCGTGATCGGGTGGAGCGTGTTCTTTGACTGACACAATCATGTGCTGCTGTTGCGATTGGCCCCATCTTTTTGCCCGATGAAAAAACGATCGTTTTGCTGCCATGCCGCAACGTCGTTGATCAGAGGATTACGATACGCCATATTGAATATCTGTTAGCACCGCTGTCGGACGCTGCCGGTTGCTTTGATGTGGTAAACGATGATGGAAACACTGTTGGCAATCTGTTTGGGTATCGGCCTATCGGCAGCATGTGGCTTTCGCGTGTTTGTGCCGATGCTGATTGCGGGCGTTGCAGCGCGCGCCGGCTGGGTAACACTTTCTGATGGTTTTGATTGGCTTGATTCCTGGCCAGCGATAACTGCATGTGCCGTGGCGACGGCGTTGGAGATCGGCGCCTACTACGTTCCCTGGTTGGACAACGCCTTGGACTCGATTGCCAGTCCGTTTGCCGTGATCGCGGGAGTCATTGTCTCTGCCGCCTGCATCCACGATATCGATCCACTGCTGAAATGGTCGTTGGCTATTATTGCCGGTGGTGGTACGGCAGGAACAATTAAGTTGGGCGTCGCAGGGCTGCGCCTCAGTTCAACGTCTTTTACGGGCGGGCTGGGCAATTCAATCGTGTCGACGGTGGAGTGGATCACTTCGACGATCATGTCGGTTCTCTCCATCCTGCTGCCGATACTCGCCGCGATTCTGGCGGTCGCGATGGTCGCAATTCTCGTGCGATTCGCCATTCACGCTGCAAGTGCCCTGGCTCGCCGTCGAAAAGAAACGACGGTTTCGTGAAGGAACCGTTTGTTAACGGGTAAGCTGAAGCCAACATTTTTCCCACAACAACTGATCTACCGCAAATCAATCCCTGGATTTTGAGCTATGCTTTAGTAGTACAAGTGAATTTCTTTGTATCAGCGAAGGGCAACACTATGACTGAAATCACTGACCCGGCTCAACACGATTCCTCGATTCGAGAAACAGAACTGCCAAACGCATGCTTTTCAGCGATTATCGGAATGATTTGTTTTGCTGTGCAGATTTTCGTTCGGAGCGGACTGTGAGTGTCTTCCGTTGACAGCCTAACGAAATGCCTTCGCCATCCTTTTTTTCTGTTTTGCAAACAAAGAGCTGACAACTCATTGATAGCGAAACTCTGAAACGCGCCCCAAGCGTCATCGTTTTTCGCTTTGATCAGGTGCTGAGTTAAGCGCGACTGCCTAACGAAGATTACGTTCTGCCTTTGCATCTTCGATTTTGAAATGCCAATCGATGCCTTTTTGTCAGCTGGCGTTGTTGGACGTGCGTCTGGGCACACCGGCAACATAAAGTGAGACGTCGATGTTCGATCGGCCCTGAAAAAGGGCGAAAAATATCGACAACCTATTAATCCATTCGAAATCTACTGATTGGTACGGGATTTGATGGATTTGGGTGGGTAGGTGAATTGAATCTATGCTTGAGAAAAATGGAGAACAAAATGGGCGTCTCTACCCAACCTCGCCCAGGTGCGCCGCATGCACATTTCATTGACGCCCGCCGGCTCGGGGCCGACGATTCGAGTACCCTAATGGGGCCTTCAGCCAAAATTGAATTTGCGGAAGTAACGAAAGATCATGGTTTCGGCGATGTCGGTTACGCTCAATGGCAATTTGTTCCGAAAGGCGAATACAGAAATGTATTGTTGCTGAACGGAAACCATTTGAATTTGGAAGTCTCAAACGACTCAATCGTTGGAATTACCGAACGCGTGGGATCAAATAACTCAGAAAAAAGAATTGGAATTGAGGGTCTAAAGGCAGGTAAAGCTTGGCTGATAGCAGTTGATCCGAAAAGCGGTTCGGCGCTAGCAAGACTGGAAATCGTCGTTGGCAAGCAATTGCGCCTGAAGCTAGGTGTTTATCGCTTGTTTCACAAGTCAGGTCAGCCGAACACGACGTGTAGTTCCGTAAAAACTTCGTTGATTCCGACCGTAAACTCGGTTTATCAACCGCAGTCGAATATCGTAGTCAAAGCTGAAAACACGTCCTGCAAACCGTTAAATACCAGTCGTGACTTTGGACAGCCCATCATGTTGACTGAGTTACTGGAGTATCTCAGGGCCAAGAATTGGCCGAGTTCCGAACACATCAGTGTTATCCTTGTTGGCGCCATGCAAGAAAGTCATACCGGCAGAGATGATCTTTATGGTTATTACGACCCCGTGAGTCAGTGTGTGATCGTTGAAGATCTTTTTCCCCTGAGCAAGATGGGCCTCGTCCTGGCGCATGAAATTGGGCACCATTTTTTTGGTAGTACCCATACGAAAGATCCCGACAACTTGATGCGCAAAGGCACAAAAGGTCATCATTCGATTCATTTGAACCCAGAGCAAATCAAAACTGCCAGGTCGCTTTTGTGATGCTACCAAGTAAGTTTTCGCATGCCCTTATTGTTTTCGCGCACCAAAACGGGGCTACAGGCTTCACATGCGCCGGAGGATTCGAAAACGAGAGTACGAGTGGGGTTGGCGTTCTTGGTTTGGCGAGAACCACAACGGGTGCAAATTACGGCGTCTATGGCGTGAGCAGTAGCACATCAGGTCGCGGCGTCTTCGGCTCGGCTACTTCCCTCACGGGAATTACCTACGGCGGGCGGTTCGAGAACGAAAGCGCGTCCGGCTTCGCGGGTTATTTCAACGGCCGCGGAAACGATGCGGTTTACGTCGAGAACACGGAGGATGGGCGCGGCCTCCATGCCGTCGCCCCCTTGGATACCGCCGTCTGGGGCCGGACGAACAGCGTTTTTGCGGGCGTGCACGGCGCAAACGCCGGCTCGTCCGGGCGCGGTGTTTACGGCCAGGCCAGCTCGACCAGTGGAACTAATTACGGAGTATATGGGGCGAGCAGCAGCCCCAGCGGATATGA
>JAHEJI010000067.1 GCA_024638965.1 Planctomycetaceae bacterium | reverse complement strand
TGAATCGTAAACTCGTTAGCCCGTTTCCAGGCCGGGATGATTCCGGCGGCTAACAAGCCAACCAAAATGCCAATCACGGTCAGCACGACCATGAGTTCGACCAACGTAAACGCAGGTCGGTTGGTGTTCCTGGGGCGAGTCGTCATGTTATGTCTCCAGATAAGTCTGTTTCTTTTTTGTTTTAAAGGGTTGGTGCTGGGCGAGCGTGGAAGCCTGCCGCTCGAGGTTGTGCGCGAGCCTTTCAGCGAAACACTCACGCGAGAACTGCCTGAGTTCTGGTTACTTTTGGCCTCCCGACAAGCCGGAAATGATCGCAATCAGCGGCATGAACAACGCTGCTACGATGAACAACACGACCAAACCGAGGAAAATAATCATCACCGGCTCGATCAGCTTCATCAGACCGTCGGTAATGTTTTCAACTTCTTCTTCGTAGTAGTCGGCCACCTTGTACAACATGACGTCCAGTTCGCCCGTCTCTTCACCCACGTCGATCATGTTCACAACCAGATCTTCCACGACCGGCTTTTTGTGATACATGAAGTAGTACAACAGGGAGATCGTGCACAAGGCTCCGCAGGCATACATGACATAGAACCATAAATCAAATTGAATAAACAACACCCCCAACGGTGGTAACGACATGGTGGCCATGAAAAAGAAAGCGGCAACCGGATGGAAACTGGGAACCGAGTATTTTTTCATCGGATTGGCGATCGTGTCACCTTCGCGAATCGAGTCGTTGACTTTACTGTAGATCTTTTCGTACATCGCGTTGCCCGACGTTTCACGAGTAATCGTCAAGCCTTCGATGATCGGCACACCACTGGCAACCAGCGCACCGAGTGTTCGAGTGGTTCGAGCCAGGTTGCTTTTCTCAACCAGTTTCCCAATCACGGGAATCTTGAGCAGGTACAAGTGCCAACCCATGCGACCCGCTTTGAACTTACAAACCAAAGCGATAAACAGGATGATCGCAATCGGAATCAGCGGGAACAGGAACCACAATTTCACAACGCGATCGGAGATACTGATCAACAACTGAGTCATTGCGGGAAGCGCGATTCCAAACTCGATAAACATGCTTTTAAACTCAGGAATGATCTTGATCATGATGAAGGTCATGATTCCGACCGTGAACAAAATCACCATGATCGGGTAAATCAGGGCACCGATCACTTTATTCTTCAGCGATTGAGTTCGCTCCTTAAACTCGGCCAGACGGCGAAGAATGACTTCCAGCGAACCGCCCGCTTCACCCGCTTTGATCATGTTGACATACAGCCGATCAAAAACTTTGGGCGAACGAGACATCGCTTCTGACAGCGATGCACCGCCTTCGATTTCATCGCAAACATCAATCAGGGCGTTTTTGAGAGCCCCCGGTTGGGCCTGATCTTCAAGAATCTTGAGACTTCTCAAAATCGGAAGACCGGCGTCCTGAAGAATCGACAGCTGACGCGTAAACGTCACCACTTTCTTTCCGCCGGCACCGCCCAACGCGAATGACTTGCGGCTTTTGCTACTGGCAGCACCGCTTTTCTTATCCGCTTTCTGCACGGAGATCTTCGTGACAAAGTAGCCCATCGATCGAATCGTCTGCTGCGCATCGTCTTGTGTCGGCGCATCGATAACGTCCCGAATCTCCTGGCCCTGAGGGTCCATCGCTTCGAATTGATAGGTCGGCATTCTAAAGTCCTCATGTGCGGGGAATGACCAAAGCCATGGCCATTTCGTCGCGGTTCATTCGTGTTGAACTTTCAGTACCTGAACGGGAACCGTGCAGTCACGAAACCAGTTTTGCTGCTGTTCAACTCTTTTAAAAAGTATTAAAAAAAAATTCGCTTATCACTAAACGGAAATCCCGTTTCGTATCTGTCATATCAGGAATCCAAAATTGTCTCTCGGACGATTTCTTCGGCGGTGGTCGTGCCGTCGAAAATGAACTCCATACCCGCATCCCGGAGCAGCCGCATGCCTTTGGACTGGGCCACGTTTCGCAGTTTATCGGTTTGCGCATTTTCCATAATCAACTGACGAAGTTCATCATCGAGAACCATCAGCTCAAAGAGCCCCACGCGGCCTTTATAGCCCGTGTTGCTGCAAGTGTTGCAACCCGCCCCGCGATAGAACTTCCGGTCGCCTAACTCTTCACGCTTCAGCTCGAGCTCAGCCAACATGTCATCGCCCGGCTCGACTTCTTCCCGGCATTCCGGACAAATTCGCCGAACCAGTCGCTGAGCCAAAATCGCTTCCACGGTGGCCGTGATCAAGAACGTGGGAATCCCCATATCCTTCATCCGCGTGACCGTACTGGGGGCGTCGTTAGTGTGCAAAGTACTAAACACGGTGTGTCCGGTTAACGAGGCCTGGACGGCAATCTCTGCTGTTTCGAGATCGCGAATCTCGCCAACGAGAATCTTGTCAGGATCCTGCCGCAAAATCGAGCGAAGTGCGTTCGCAAATGTGACGTCGATTTCATCATCGATCGGAATCTGAATGATGCCGTCAATGTCGTATTCGACCGGGTCTTCGGTCGTAATTAATTTGTCTTCGATTCGGTTCAATTCACTGAGAGCCGAGTACAGCGTGGTCGTTTTGCCTGAGCCAGTGGGGCCCGTGACCAGGATAATCCCGTTTGGTTTTTCCATCACTTTGCGGAAATCAGCAATGGTCAATTCGTCCATTCCCACATTGTTGAGATCAAGCGAAACCACACTTCGATCAAGAACCCGCAATACAACGCTTTCGCCAAACATGGTTGGCAAAACGCTCACCCGCAAGTCAACAGGGTGACCGCCAACCGTCAATTCGATACGACCGTCCTGAGGCAATCGCCGCTCAGCAATGTCAAGGTTAGCCATCACTTTGATGCGGCTGGTAATGGCAAACGCCAGGTGACGTGGCGGCGGTACCATTTCAAACAGAACGCCATCCGCTTTAATGCGAATGCGAAATTCGTCTTCGAACGGCTCAAAGTGAATATCGCTGGCGTGGTCCTTAATCGCCAGCAGCAAAACCATGTTCAACAGTTTGCGAACCGGAGCACTGTCGACCAATTCTGCGACGTCACTCAAGTTAACAGGGCCTTCGGAACCCACTTTGGCACTGGCCAGTTTCAACTCTTCGTCGTCTTGAAGTTCCTGAATGATCTTCTCGATACTCTCCGTCTCTTCGTTAAAGAACTTGTCGATGCAACGAAGAATCTGGGCTTCGGAAGCGACCAATAAGCGAATCTCAAATCCGAGAAAACGTCGCAACTCGTCCTGCATGGACAGATTTTGAGGATCGCAAGTCGCCAGCGTTATCACCCCATCGTTCACCTGCAACGGAACAACTCGGTAGAGTTGCGCCATCGAATCGGAAACAGCGTCTCGTGCATCTTCTGGAGGCACAACGCCTTCGATATCGACCGTTTGCAAGCCAAACTGTTCCGCCAAAGCCTGAACCAGCTGATCATCAGTGATCAAACCCATATCTTCGGCGATCCGGCCAATCATCTGAGTCGCGTTCTGATTCTGCTCTTCGACGAGCATATCTAACTGGTCATCGGTAACAAAACCGAGATCGACAAAAATTTGACCAAGGCGTCTGACGGCCATGTTGATTACCTAAGTTATTAGAGTTTTCAGTTTCAGTTTTCAGCACTCAGTTTTCAGCACTCAGTTTTCAGTTTTTAGTACTCAGTACCCAGTACTCGTTAATCTTCGTATTCGTATTCGTGCTCGTCGTCCATGACCAAACCACCTTCCTCTTCCATTTGGCGGCGAGCGGTCGCAAATCGTTTGGCCAACGAATCGGGATCCTGCGCTTTACCAAGGCAGTCTTCCATTTCGACTTTCTCGTCGAGCCAAAGATTGAACAGGCAATCGTCGGTCAGCATCATCCCGAATTTGGCACCCGTCTGAATTGCCGAGTTAATCCGAAATGTCTTGTTTTCGCGAATCAAATTCGAAACACCGGGCGTCACGACCAGCGATTCCCACGCAGCGATTCGACCGCCACCGATTCTCGGCAACAACGTTTGAGCCAAAACACCAATTAAGGAAGTTGACAGTTGCGTACGAATCTGATCCTGAAGATTTCCAGGAAACGCATCGATAACCCGGTTGACCGTTCCTTGAGCACTGTTGGTGTGCAGCGTTCCAAACACGATGTGACCCGTCTCAGCCGCTGTGATCGCAGCTTCGATCGTTTCGAGGTCACGCATCTCGCCAACGAGAATCACGTCGGGGTCCTGCCGCAGCGCACGTCGAATCGCTTCCGAAAAACTCGGTACATCGACGCCCACTTCTCGCTGATTGATGGTCGACTTTTTGTGATAGTGATAAAACTCGATCGGGTCTTCGATCGTAATAATGTGGTGATCCACGCGCTCGTTGATGTAATTCACCAGACTCGCAAGCGTCGTACTCTTGCCCGATCCCGTTGGTCCCGTGACGAGAATCAAGCCCCGAGGTCGCATAACCAGTTTAGTGAAAACTTCCGGAACACCCAGAAAGTCCGGAGACAGCATCTCGTTTGGAATCTGCCGCAAGACCATCGCGATATTTCCACGTTGCTTGAAAATCGCAACCCGGAATCGAGCCTTGTCGGCGTAAGCGAATCCAAAGTCAGCACTTCCGACTTCTTGAAGTTCGCGCTGACAGCGCTCGGGGGCGATACTCTTCATCAACGCCACCGTGTCGTCAGGTTCCAGAACTTTGGTCTCAAGTTTGCGAAGTCGCCCGTGAAGTCGGAAAACAGGCGGTTGCCCCACCGTGATATGAATATCACTCGCGCCCTGCTTCACGCACGCTTCGAGAAGTTTATCAATTAATACCGTGGCCATAGTTTTGACTCAGCTAATTACGTTAACGTTGAGATTCCGATACCCTTGGAATATATGCCCACCGCCACGACAAACCACGCTGGTTCGCGCAAACGGATAATCGTGGACTGAATTGCGGGAGTGTAATTGGAAGGGCTGTAGTTGCTAATTCAAAGCCAGTTTGAAAGGACTCGCAATTAGTTCCTACAAGAGACGAGAGACGAAACGCATCGAAGAATGGTATGGATGAATCAGAAGCAACCAATCGGCTGCAGCGAAATTGTTTGCAAACCAAAGAGGGACGTCCAAAATTAAGGCCGAAAAAGACGAAAACGGCAGAAAACGCAAACCAAACCCACCCAACCAGGGGGCTATCCTTCGTGAACCTCGTCTTGTTCCGTCTTTTTCGCAACGCGGTATACCTCTTCAAACGTGGTAATCCCTTTCAGTACTTTGTCGATCCCATCTTGGAACAAGGTTGTCATTCCTCGCTCAATCGCCATGGTTCGAATCACCGGAGTCGACTCGTTCTTGAAAATCATTTCTCTGATTTTACTGTCCACCAACATCATTTCGTAAATTCCGATCCGACCCCGAAAGCCCGTTTTTTGACAGCTATTACAACCCTTACCTCTCATGAAAGTGGCACTGGCAATTTGTTCTTTCGTCAGACCAACCTCGTCGATGATGGCCTGTGATGGCGAAAATCGGGCACGGCATTTGGGGCAGATCGTGCGCACTAGCCGTTGCGCCATTATAGCTACAACACTACTTGCGACCAAATATCCAGGCACACCCATATCGATCATTCTTGTAATAGCACTGGGCGCATCGTTCGTATGAAGCGTACTGAATACCAAGTGTCCTGTTAAACTGGCCTGAATACCCATCGAAACCGTCTCCGCGTCTCGCATCTCGCCGACGAGGATAATGTTCGGGGCCTGACGGAGCATGGATCGGATAATACGGGCAAAATCCAGCCCGATGTTGTGTCGAACCTCAACCTGGTTGATTCCCGGCAAATAGTACTCAACGGGGTCTTCGGCGGTCAGAATCTTGCGATCGGGTCGGTTGAGCTGAGCCAACGCCGCATACAGCGTGGTCGTCTTTCCGGAACCGGTTGGGCCTGTCACCAAAATGATTCCGTTAGGACGCCGGATGAGGCCCTCGAACCGCTTGTAATCTCTTTCGGAAAAACCCAACTGCCTCACACCGACCCGGATATTGTCCTTGTCCAACAGGCGCATCACAGCCGATTGGCCATGATTGGTGGGAATGATGCTGACACGAAGATCAAGCTCTTTTTCACCAACCGAGATTTTGATCCGCCCGTCCTGCGGTCTTCTCCGTTCGGCAATGTCGATTCGTGAGAGAATCTTGATCCTGGACAGGATGGCGCCCAACTGACGGCGAGGAAGCGTATCTCGTTCGTGGAGCACGCCATCAATTCGATAGCGAATCCGCACGCGGTCCTCAAAAGGTTCGACATGAATGTCCGATGCGCGCAACTGAACCGCTTCGTTGATCATTAACTGAACGAGCCGCACGATCGGTGCGCTGGTTTCATCGACCATTTCTTCACCGCTGACAGCTTGATCATCAACAGTTTCGGTAAAGTCGATCGCCGTATCAGTAAATTCCTGTAAAATCGAGTCAGCCGATTCGCCTTCAACTTGGCCATACAAGCGGTTGATGGACTCTAAGATGTTCGCTCTTGGCGCGAGCGCGGGAGAAACATCGCGGTTGAGAATAAACCGCAGTTTTTCGAGCGTATCGACGTCTGAGGGGTCGCTGATGACGACCTTCAGTCGGTTGTCTATTTCTGCCAGCGGCAGCACAGCATTTTCACGGGCAACCGACTCCGGCATCAGTTCGATAATTGACTCAGGAATATCCACATGATCCAAATCGATGTACTCCATGTGGTTATGAGTCGCCATCGCCTTCATGACTTCACGGTCGGTAGCGTACCCGAGTTTGACCAAGGCACCGGATAAACCTGATTTGGTTTGCCTGGCCAAGTTATCCGCATCGATGATCTGATCTTGCGTAACCACACCGCTCTTGATGAGGATTTTGACGAAACCGTTTTTCAGAGGATCAGCCATGTCGATTCTTTCCAGCCAAGCACAAACCGCGCACGAGGCAAGGAAAGCGCGTAAATTCAGAATATTGCGTAATCATTATCTTGATCCATCATCAAGGGTTCTGTCAATGAAAACGCTTTGATTTCGGATTAACCGCCGAGGCCACGGTCCAATAGATTTTTATCTTTACGATTGGATATCGCCACTATCGAGGCAACGTAGACCGCGCTTTTAATCGCATTTGCTGGGCTTGTTGACGCAATTCGTCAGCCGCATCGTACTGGGACACTTCTTCAAGTTCTGCTGCCGCCAAATCAAGATACCGGGCCGCAGTTCGCAAATGTTGGGCGAACAGGTCTTGATCGTGATCGCGGCGATTCTCATTCAAATCGACCGAGGAAACAGACTGTTTTGCCTGGCTGGCTGGGCCGGCCAGAGCCCTCAGTTGCCGCTCAAACTCCCCTTCAAGCGGGCGTTGCTGATAGCGATTTTGAAACTTCGTCGGCGAATTCGACGAATCCGCAAGATTATTGGAAAAAGGCGATTCCTGATGGCTTGGCATCAGCCCCTCAAGACGACTTGCCACACCCCCTCCAAGTCGATTCCGAATCGCGTTAATCTCGTTAATTACGTCCTCTGTCAGTTCAACCGGCAGCGATGACAGGCGATTGTTGTCTTGAGGCAGCTGCCGATTTGGGGTCAACCGCTCAGAAATGTTGGAACTAACTGCGTCCGGTGTCGTCGTAGGAGTGTTGGGTTGCGAGTCTTGAACGGCCGCCGGAAACATCAAGACACAGACACAACTCCAGCACCAGCGTGGAAACAGCAACTCAAGAAACAACATTTTGCATCCTCGGCAAAAGTGAATTTTGTGAAAGCGATAACTGCACTCTGAGGACTGAATATACGGAATATCGGGATATTGTTGGTACACCAATTATGGCCCATTCCCCCCAGCTCGATGGATCGGGCCTTTCAAACCGAATCAGAGCGTTAATCTCGCGAAATAATTTGTTTGTGACTTGTGAAAACACTTTAAAAATTGACACTACCGAGGGCGAATGAGTATTCTGAAGAAGGGCACTTTTTGAAGCTTTTCCTTAAATCTTCGCGACCGAAAATACTATCCCAATTACCGATGGCGGACAAAGTGCCGCTACATGAACAATTTTGACGGCAATGCCAACGGAGATTCGATGTCTAATCTGATTCGTTTCACTTCAATCGACGATTCCAAACGGCGCAAAATCATCATCGCCGGTGCCTGGATATTGGCCTCCTGCATTTTGATGATGTCAATGTGCGTTTCACTTGCGGCTCAGCAACCTGCTGCCCAAGCGGAAGAAGTTCAAACGATGAAATTTGCCGACGCCTATGACATGACGAAGCCGGAACTTCAGGAAAAGGCTTCGGAAACAAAAGAGGAGAGTCGTGCCCGCCGAGCCAAACTGAAAGAAGTAAGGGACAGAATTCGCGCCGCTGAAAAACAGATCAAGTTTGCGCTGGAGGGCAGCGGTGATATTTCGTCCGTCAGTAATACGTTCAACGCCTTCATGCCAGGTTACGTTTTCGCTCGTATGACGCAGACAGACAAAGAGACCTTGGCCACGCTTGGCGAAATTCGGGAAGAATTTATTGACGACTACTTATCCGAAAAAGTCCGGGGCGGAGCCCGGCAACGAGTCATTCAAACAACGGTGCCCGTGCTGCAAACAATCGTCAACGGCGACAAATTTGACCGAGCGGTTCGCTTGAATGCCGTTTTGACATTGGGAATGATCGACAGCGCACCCGCGTCACGAAGGACGGATACGCTTCCACAACCGTCCGCCGATGCACTGCGGGTGCTGACCCAGGTTTTCACTTCCGACGTTCCCGTGGTTCTAAAAATTGGTGCGCTGTCCGGGATCCAGCGACATGCTGAGATCGATCACCTGCGGACTCAATCGCAAATGGCGGGTGTCAATACGATCGTCAATGAAGCTTTATCCATTGTCCAAGGCCGAGGGACGGGCTCAGATAACTGGCCGCCGGAAGGAAAATACTGGCTAAAACGCCGATGCATTCAAGTCCTTGGATTTTTAGGACAATCTGAAGCTGTTGTCGATGAGCTGGTTAAAATCGCAGCCGACAAAGACGAGTCAAAATGGTCTCGGTTTGATGCGATTGCCGCACTTGGAAAGATGAAGCTCACCGGAGTCGATGCTCAAAAGGTCGCCAATGTCCCCAAGATCGTTGGGGAATTCGTAGCGGACTCGCTGGAGTTCGAATCGGTCGACCTCAAGGAAAAACTCGATAATCTAATCGCAACTAACATTCTGTATGATGATGTCGATCTTGTAAAAGAGGGCAACGCTGATAGTGGCAACCGGCGGCCAAAACGGAATATTGGTTTGGGCATGCCCACGGGCGGTGAGGATGCCGGCAGTTCAGAAGACGAGAAGGACGAAATTGATTTGGGGCCGCGAGTTGAAATCCCTACCTATCATTTGAATAATGCTCGCCGCAAGGTCAAAATCATCGCCTACACGGCCAAACGCACCTTGGAGTCGGATTCGCTGAAACCGCTTGTCGACGCTGTTTTGGTCGCCAAATTGACGACTGAACTGGGAGACTTTATTAATAGTTCTGACGTCGGAATTATCGATCTTGATGAGGAACCATTTAGTCTCGACGAGGACGACCCTCGTTACGAAGAGAAATTGAAGGAAGCCCAGAAACCCAATACGCTCAAAATGGCCGAGTTCTACGGTGCTTCAGCAAAAGACATTCGCCGCCTGTTTGCTTCCGCCAACCAGAATGCAGTTCCTGGCAAACCGGCCGGCAAAGCCGGAGCCGAGAGGCCGTTCTAAGCCATTTTCAAAGTTGATGTCCGCCCCCTCCTGGTTGCGCGGTTCGCGCGCATGCTTTTGAAATCGATACAAGTCCTTTTGATCGCGGGGGCTCCGGTCAGAAGCCGGGTTTCCAGTTAGAAGCCGGGTTTCCAGTTAGAAGCCGGGTTTCCAGTTAGAAGCCGGGTTTCCAGTTAGAAACCCCGCATTTTATTTTCATTTGTTCCGTTGTCCCCGGCGGCGTGCCGTTCAGGATGACTCGCTCGTTTTGACTTCCATGGTCCGAGCTTGAACCAAAACAGACACCGCCTGGTAACAACCCAGGATCACGAGTGTAAACGTCAGATCACCCGCAAGCGTCCAGCGGTAAAAAGGAAGGGCGGCAACGAAGCAGGTGACCAGACCTTCTATTCCTGGCCCGTACCATTGGCTGAACTGCCAGACGGCCAAATTGGTCAACACGAAAAAGACGGTCGACATCGTCAGAGACGCCAAAACAAACCCACCAAGATGCAGTTTGCTGAGCCCCACGCCACACTCGGCAACAATCCGGGTCTTGATCAACCAACCTAATCCACAGGCAATCGCCATTGAACTGTATACGGTGACCGCGAGTTGCCATTGATAGCCGCCAAGTTGCCAGTCTGAAATCATCAAAATGCAAAAGCCGGCTGCAATCGCGTAGAAATATCGGCTGAACATAAAACCAGCAAACAAACAAAGCGCCGCGATGGGTTTGAAGTTTGGCCAATCCAGAAGCCAAACACGGCTACCGACACCAATCGCAACGATCAATAAGAAAACTGCCAGTTCGATCCATCGCCGTTTAGAACCCAATGAGATGTCTTCGTTCATAACTGTCTCTTTCTTGTGTGAGCCAATGGCCTATTTTGCCTATCGCACGGTTCTCAATTCTAAACGGGAATCCGGATTCCGACCTCCGACCTCTGAATCTGCATAACAATCCTACGGATACTTACCGAACAACCACAAGATCTGATCACCTGCTTTGACCGAAAAAACACCACAACTTCGGTTTCCCAGCTCATCGTTGACTCGAAACGTCCAATTATCTCCGGTGGCTTTCTCGTTGGTGACCCCGCCAATGGCTGAAACAAACGCCCCTTCACGGTCTCCCCGAACATCAAATTGGATGTCGCCCATCTTCCGAGCCCGCTGAAGAACGGTAAGTACTGTCGATTCTGGATGGATTGGAATTTCGAGTTGTTGGTTCGGTTTTCGTCCGTTGTAGTCGATCACAAGGTCCACGGTACCCGTGTTGCTGGCAACGCCGGGCACATCTGAAGAATCACAGCCTGCCCACAAAAAGCAAACGGCCAAACACCAAGCCAATTTCAAACGAGTCGGTTTCTCGTGAGCAAACACCACTTTGAAATTCTCTCTGCAAAATAAGTGGCCTTCATTGTTTGCTTTGAACGACTTTCAATCAAGCTGCATGGGATTTAGCCTGCATTTCTCACGTAGATGGGTTCGAACTCGCAAAACTACTTGGTGGGTTGTCGCAAACTCGATTGTTTCAAATAACCAGATGTACTCTGGCCGAAAGGACCTAAAGTGAGTGATGACCCACCAGCATCAGCGTTTGCTCGACGCCACCCTACAGCCTGTTAGAAATGCGGGTTAGCATGGTCAAGTTGAAAATATACAGCCCGAGTAAACTATGACGACCAACTCCACGATTTCATCCGATTCAGCCTCCGCCGTTCAACTATCGGAATACGAACCCGGGATTGTGCTGATGACTTTGGACATGCCCAACAAGGGAGCCAACATCCTGAACGCATCGATGTTCGCTCAATTGGATGAAGCCATCACACCGCTGCTTACCCGAGATGATATCAGCGGCCTGATTCTGTTTTCGGCGAAACCTAAAATCTTTGTCGCCGGAGCCGATCTGGTAGCAATCGCCGCAACGCTCGATCGTGCGGACGAGGAAATTATTAAGTTCTGTGATGATGGCCGCGCCATCATGTCCAAATTCAGCCAAACGCCGTTTCCAACTATCGCTGCGATTCATGGCGCTTGTGTCGGCGGTGGTCTTGAACTCGCGTTGTTTTGCGATCGGCGCGTCGTTTCCGATCAACGCACCATTCTGGGACTACCTGAAGCCAAATTGGGACTTGTGCCGGGGTGGGGGGGTACCATTCGCGTCGCCAGAATCTGCGCGGTGAGTGGAAACGAGAACCCACTCGAACACCAAATCGACCTGGTTACCAGTGGACGACTAATGAACGGCGCAAAGGCACTCGCGATGGGCTTCGTCGATCGAGTGGTGCCACAGGACCAGTTGCTTCAATCTTCAAGGGAGTTGCTCGAACTCGATTTTGAATCCGGGCAATATCTTACCAATCGAGAACTCATCGCTTCTCCGCTGCGCCAAGCCTTCGACACGGAGTCCCTCGCTGCCGAATACGGTCAACGAATCGCCGAGAACAAAGGCATCTATCCCTTCGCACCCGCGGTTGGGTTAGAGCACATGCTCCGGGCGGCCAAGTTGCCAATGAAGCAAGCTTGCGACTCTGAATCGATTGCGATGGCGCAGGTTTACGGGAGCCCCGCCAGTTTCGGATTGATCAACAATTTTTTTCTTGGTGAACACAACAAGAAAAACCCCGGCTTTGTTGATCGCGACTTGACTCCACAGGCGATCTCCGAGGTTGGAATTATCGGGGCGGGGGTCATGGGCCGGGCGATCGCGTCCAACAACCTGAATCAAGGGAAAACCGTGCGGCTGTTGGACTCTGATCCGAAAGTGGTTGCCGAAACCGTCGTTGAACTTGGAAAATCGTCCGACGCGATATCGGCTGCCGAGGATTACGAAGACTTTAAGACTTGTCAGCTGGTGATTGAATCTGCAGTAGAAAACGTCGAGATCAAGAAATCAGTTTTTGAGCAGATCGAGGCTGCGGTTTCCAGCGAAACAATTATCGCCACAAATACATCCGCGATTCCAATATCGGCATTCGCTGATTCGCTGAACCATCCAGAACGATTTTGTGGAATCCATTTCTGTCATCCGCAAGTCATGGCCCTGGTTGAAATCGTTAAGGGCTCGCGAACATCCGAGCCAACCATTTCGACGGCCGTCGGGTATGTACGGTCCATCGGCAAAATGCCAATCGTCGTCCATGATCGGGCGGGATTCGTCGTCAACCGCCTGTTATCAGCGCTTCTGAAGCAGGCATTTCGTCTTTTTACCGAAGGCCATTCAATCGAATCAATCGACGGTGCGATGCGGGAATTTGGATTCCGAGCAGGACCTTTCGAAATGGTCGATATTATTGGGGCGGACACCTGCTTTTACGCAGGTCGCACCATGTGGGATGCCGGTCTGACTTGTGTATCAAATTCTCTCATTTTGCCACGTTTGGTAAAACTCGGAAGACTCGGTCGCAAAACGAACAGTGGTTTCTACCTCCATGACCGCGAATCCAATTCGCCTGAAATAGATTACGAAACACATGAGCAATTGATGCCCTATGTGACCGGTAAACCGAATCCTGACATCACGGTTGAAAACATCGTCGATCAGATATTGTCAGGAGTCGTCTTAGAAGCATCCAACATTCTCGAAGAAAACATTGTGGCCGACCATCGGGATATCGATTTGTGTGCGATTCATGGTTTTTCGTTTCCACCCGAACACGGCGGGATCCTCTTCTGGGCCGACCGCATCGGAATCGCGGGAGTTGTCGAACAACTTAACAGGCTCTCAAATTCCGACGAACACATGAAACCCAATCGGCGATTGCTCGAGATGGCAAAACTGGGCAAAAAGTTCTATCCGACGTAAATGCAATACGAATTCGAAGGTTGGAGTTCGGTGGTCGGAAATTCCGAATTCCGACCTCGAATTCCGAATTGGAGATCATTCTTCATAAAGTTCCGGGAAGACTTCCTGGGAAAGGCCTTGACGTTTGATCAGCGTTCGCAGTCGACTGAGAAAATCAAATTTGAAGTTGGCCACTTGCTGTTCCGTGAGCGACAACAGCGTGGCAACTTCTTTGTTGGCGAATCCGCGAACGATCAATAGCTCGATACACTTGAGTTTGTCCCAGTCATTACGTGCCTGCCATTTTTGCACTTGTTCCACTAGCGCCTCAATCAATGCGTCTTCTTCGATTCGCTTTCGTTCTACGCTGCGCGCAATACTGCTGGCGGGACGTGCGTCTCCGGTGAGTTGCCATTGCCCGCTTGAGTCGCGGCCTGCCGAAAGCGGAATTGCCGGCCGTCTTCCTTCACGTCGCAAATGGTCCGTAAGCTTGTAAGCGCAAATTGAAAACAGATAACTCTCCAAGGAACGCCGACCATCGTAATTTGGCAAGCTGTTCAGAAACCCTACGAAAGCCTCCTGAACGATGTCCTCGCTGGCCGATCGATTCGACAGTCGACTATCGACAAAAGCGAGCAAACGACCTTCGTAGCGTTTGATCAGATCATTCCATGCGTCGCTGTCACCCGAACGGATTCGGGAAATCAGCAAGCGATCAATGTCAGAAGATCTTTTCATGATTTGCTCAAAGAAGAACGGTCCCAGATTCCCTTGCAACGTTAAAGTTGAATTGTTCAGTGGGAAGTCAAAAAACGGTCAAGTCATCCTGGGAGCCTGGGCGACGGAAGGATCTCTCGTCCTTATGCGAAAGATTCTTCGGTCGCTAAAGCTCTCTCTGAATGACTTTCTCGTTGGTTTCTGGCACCATTGGACAGTATTGCAGGTAAAGCCGAAACTATCTGGGGAGTTTTTTGATAAATGAATCGAGTCCCGAACCTTCCGCCGGTTTTTTCTGGTCCTCTTCAACAAAGTCCATTTCAACCGAACTAACCGGTTCCGCCTCAGGCTGAGTGTCGCCAGAAAAGTCGACTCCGCTGGCAAAGCTCATCGCGGAAGGCGCCTCGGGCAAGCCTTCGAGCGAACTCGCGGGGACAACTGTATCGACGCCCTCAATTTCAACAAAAATGTTGCTCGGTCCGGCAACGGCGGGTTGTTGATTCTCGATTTCCTTTTCGTGCGGTTGCTCGTGCTTCGTGGAGTCTTCTGAAACAAAACTTTTGTCGGTATCCGAAGACTCGCTGGATATTCGTTGATCTTCGTAAACGGTTTCCCTGTCGGATTGTCTGATACCCGCGGAATTGCTGACCGGTCGCAATTCGATGGAACCGGGTTTTGATTCCCCCTGCTGCAGGGTCTCGCAACTCACAACTTCTGTTCCGATTTCGTAAACCGCTCGAAACGTAACGTTTCCGAGAGTCAAAAGTTGATTGGGCTCGAGCAGCTCTTCTTTTTCAAGCCTATTGTTGTCTAAAAACGTCCCATTCAGTGAGCCAAGGTCTTTTACGAAAAGACGTCCATCGCGTTCAGTGATTTCGGTGTGCTGACGACTAACGAGTGGATGCGGAAGCGTCAAAGTCGCTTCTCGACTGCGGCCAATGATGCACGGCAGTCGCAAATTGATTTCTTTGGCTTTGGCGTCTCCGCCAACCACAACCAACTTGGCATTTAACATAGATTGTCCTCGTATTTTTCGCAATTTTGAACGAAATCGGGTCAAAACAAAGCGACATACCGTTGGAAGAGTTTGTTCCCATCCGACGATATCGCTCACAAAAACGACATCATCAAAGAGGAAAGTGGTTTAGCGCTATGGGTCGACATCCCTCCAATGACGGATCGTAGTGTACTAAAACCCCATCACAGAATCAAATGCTTTGCTGGCAAAGCAGACGATTTGCAGGGGTTACAACGGCACTTGCAACCCCTTTAAGGCATCGTATAATCCGGTTCTGACGAAGATAAGGAAAAGTTCAGGATTTCAAAAAAAGTGCCTGGGGCCGTTTCATCGTGTTGACGATAAGCAGTTCCTATCACGTTTTGGAGGCGATTCGAAATCCTGTTGGATCTTTGTTTGCGCGGGTGTAGCTCAGTGGCTAGAGCGTCACGTTGCCAACGTGAATGTCGTGGGTTCGAATCCCATCACCCGCTCTTTTATCTATGCATCAACGAACGTTTCTTTTTGCGTCCGGCCCGAATTCTGGTCAACTCCGTTTCGCAGAACGATTCGCACCGATGCAGAACGATTCGCACCGATGCAGAACGATTCGCACCAATCAGATCGATAATTAGGTTCGACTTGCCTCCGTTTCGCATGTCGATTTCTTTTTTTTTAACGCCTTCCAACGGCAGGAATCAGGATCAAACAGTGAACGCCGAGACGACCGAAGACCTTGAACAAGAAGAAACGAAAAAAGAACTCAACCTGACCGTCGATGTCAAGGAGACAAGCGCCTGCGAACGGCACGTTACCGTGACTGTTTCACGTGAAGATATCGAACGGTATTTCCAGGAGCAGTTCGACGAACTCGTGCCGAAAGCTGAAGTGCCAGGATTTCGTGCGGGTCGTGCCCCACGCCCGCTGGTGGAAAACAAATTCCGTCAACAGGTCTCCGACCAGGTCAAAGGCTCAATCCTGATGGATAGCCTGTCGCAGGTCAGTGAGAATCAGGATTTCTCCGCGATCAGCGAACCGAACCTCGATTTCGAACAGGTTAATATTCCCGATGAAGGCGATTTGACTTATGAGTTCGACATCGAGGTGCGACCGGAATTTGAAATGCCGAACTGGAAAGGCCTTTCCCTCGAGCGACCTGAACACGAATTTACCGAAGACGACATCGACCTGCATATTCAGAAATTGTCGGGAAGGTTTTCGGACATGGTGCCAGTCGACGAAGCAGTTAAGCCCGAAGACTTCATCGTGTGCAACATCACGAGCAAGTTTGAAGGCGATGTAATCGCGACCACATCGGAAGAAACCGTACAGGTCTTGCCGACGCTGAGCATGTCGGATGTCACGATCGAAGGATTCGACAAACTGATGAAAGGCAAGCAAGCTGAGGAGACGGTTTCGACGAAAACGGTCGTCAGCGAATTCGCAGAAAACGAAGAACTTCAAGGCAAAGAAATCGAAATCGATTTCGAGATTCTTGACGTCAAACGTATTGAGCGCAAACCAGCTGACGAAATTGCTCAGCAAATTGGAATCGAATCGGTTGATGAACTGCGAAATCTGGTTCGTACGTCCATGGAAGAACGACTACAGTATGCGCAACGCGAAAAGATCCGCGAACAAATCAGCCGCCTCTTGACTGAATCGGCTGACTGGGAATTGCCACCCGATTTGTTGCGACGTCAATCTCGCCGGGAACTTGATCGTGCGGTCATTGAAATGCGATCCAGCGGTTTCTCGGATCAGGAAATTGTCGCCCGGGAAAATAGTTTGCGAAAAAATATTCTCAAACGCACTGAAATTCTTTTGAAAGAGCATTTCATTCTTGAACGAGTCGCGGAAACAGAAAAAGTCGAAGATGAGCCGGTCGATTACGACTTGGAAGTCGCCCGAATTGCGGCCCAACGAAACGACTCACCGCGTCGCGTGCGGGCTCGTTTGGAACGCGAAGGTCAAATGGACTCTTTGCGAAACATGATTATCGAGCGCAAAGTTATCGATCTGATAACCGAAAACGCCAACTTCAAGGCGACCAAGTACGACGTCGGCGAAAAAGAAGACACCGCGGCAGTCGAGTTCTTCGCCGCAGGTGGAGGAACCGCGCCAATTCCGGACGCCAAGTACGAAGACAACCAACCGCAACCGTTGCAACAACCCAAAGAACGCGACTAGCCGCCACCCCGGATCTTGTTGTGTTTCGCAGATGTGTCATGTTAGACCGATTCTTACGTCTCGCTAAAGGATTTTCGTTTTGATCGATAAACCATTTTTCACGCAATCCCCTGATGCAGATCAGCCGCTTTTGGATCCGCTCACACAGATCAAAAATTCTTACGCTCAAGCGTACCAACGTCAGCGACAAATGACGTTGGGCGATTTGTTGTTGGAAAACCGCATCGTTTTTCTGCAAGGTGAAATTCACACGGGCAATGCGAACGAGCTTGTGATGAAACTGCTGTACCTGCAAAGTGAGAACAAAAAGAAAGACATTAACTTTTACTTGAACTCGCCAGGCGGAGACGTGATTGCCACGCTCGCGATCTATGATGTAATGCAAATCATGACTTGCCCGGTTGCCACTTACTGCGTCGGTCAGGCCGCCAGCGGCGCCGCTGTTTTGCTGGCCGGCGGAACGAAGGGAAAACGTTTCTGCCTGCCCAATTCTCGCGTGATGATTCACCAGCCCTTTGGCGGCGTCGGAGGCCAGGTCAGCGACATCGAGATTCAGGCCGACGAAATCCTGCGAAACCGCCAAGTCCTCAATGAAATCCTGGCCAAGCATACCGGAAAAGACGCTGAGACCATTAAGACGGACATGGACCGGGACTTCTTCCTGACAGCCGATCAAGCCAAAGAGTACGGGCTGGTTGACGAAATTACCGCTAAACCGGAAGTGGATGTAGAAGACGACGATTAGTCCTGGACTGTAATCCTGCTGAAAACGAACAACACTCGGATGAAAATACGGAGTTTCAAATAAATGTCATACGTTCCATACGTCGTCGATAATACTGGTCGTGAAGAACGCGTCTACGACATCTACAGCCGTTTGCTGAAAGATCGAATCATTTTCCTGGGTACGCAAGTCACGGCGGAACTGGCCAACTCGCTGGTCGCGCAGTTGCTCTTTCTTCAATCGGACGATCCCAAAAAAGACATTCATCTCTACATCAATTCTCCCGGCGGAAGCGTGACAGCCGGATTGGCAATTTACGATACGATGCAGTTCGTGACCTGTGACGTGGCAACGTATTGTATCGGACAAGCTGCTTCCATGGGGGCCATGTTATTGACCGCAGGCGCAACCGGTAAACGATTTGCGTTGCCAAACGCGAGTATCATGATCCACCAGCCCCTCGCGGGAATGCAAGGTACGGCAGAGGAAATCATGATTCACCGAAATGAACTGCGCCGTGTCAAAACCCGTTTGAACGAGCTATTGCTCAAGCATACCGGTCAATCCATGGACGCCATCGAACGCGATACCGATCGAGACAAATTCATGACAGCATTGGAAGCCAGAGATTATAACTTGATCGATCGAGTCGTTGAGGAAATGTCTGAGACAAAGTAATCTCGAGCGCCTGATTTTTGCTCCTCTCTCGGATGAGAGTACGCTTCATCATTCCTTGGAAAAATCCATGAGCCAGTATCCGCATCACTATCAAGCTTCTGCGTCCGCCCAGCCGGAAGGGCTCGTTTCGCTCAACGGCGACAACTTGCCCGAACTCAATTCGGCTCCACCCACCGTATTTGGCGGTCCTGGCGATCAGTGGTCACCGGAAGATTTGCTCGTCGGCGCAGTCGCAGATTGTTTTGTGCTCTCTTTTCGAGCGATTGCAGGAATGTCGAAATTTGAATGGATTGAATTGAAAGCGGAAGCGACCGGCACTTTGGATAAGGTGGAACGGGCGATCCAATTCACCGAAATCAATTTGAAGGTCCACTTGAAGATTCCTGCTGGAGCTGATGAAGGAAAAGCTCAACGCCTTCTCGAAAAGGCCGAACAAACTTGCTTCATCACAAATTCTCTCAAAGCTGAGCCCCATTTGGAAACATCTATCACGCCGGCATAGCCCGGTTCCGGGGATAATCAAAAATGAAACGCAATTGCTAGCATCAATTTTGATTTCGCAGACGATTTTCGGCGCGACTGAACCAATTGGCATTGCTCAAAAAGACTCTTTTCCCGTAAACGTCCGCCTGGTTTCGTTTTAATAATTTGTGGAAACGAACATGCGCGCGTCTCGAAATCCGTCAAAAACGACTTTTTATCTGTTGGCAATTTGTTTGTTGGCCCCGACTTGGGCTGGATGTCATTCCAGTCGGAGAGGTCAACGTGAGACGGCCTTGCTGCGCGCTGAAATTCTGGATCTTGAAGATCAATACTACGCTTTGAAAGCCCGTTGCGAACAAGCAGAGAGCCAGCTTGGAAACTTGCCTGGTGTAATCGTGGACTCAAGTCCAACCGTTAGTTTTGGTGGCGAAATATTCGACGGGCAAATCGACGATGGCACCAGTGCACCTTTGAATCCACCTTGCGAGAACTGCCCTCCCAGTGATGTGATCTACGAGGACCCTGTCGTTCACGAACCTCCATTGACGAATCGCTTTTTGAGAGCGACACCGCAATCGAATCGGCTTGCGCGGTCGCGTTGGTTCCAAAACCGAAGGCCCTTGTTTGGGCGAAATTTCAATCGGTTTGACGGAAGCGGTGCTTCCAATCAGTCGGAATCGGCCTATCAAGACATCGAGGTCGTCATACCGGATGCCCTTACCACTTTCGATTCGGGCGATATGGCACTCAATTCAATTGAAGTCAATTCACCCCAGCTCGATCCCGCGGTCGCGGAAGTATTCGTCAATCCATCTGTGACTCACGGCGAGAACGTCGACGGGACTCCTGGTGACGAAGGCATCGTGGTTCTGGTTCAACCCCGCTCCAATCAAGGCCAAGTCATCATGGCACCGGGTGAGCTGACGGTGAGTCTGATTGATCCCTCCGTCGCTGGGGCAAAACAAAGGATCGGGCTCTGGAAGTTCACGCCGGACGAAGTGAGACTGTTTGAATCAGGGGACGAATCTGCTGAACAGGGTTATCTGCTTCACTTACCCTGGGACAACAACACTCCACAAAGCAGTCAGTTGAAGTTATTCGTTCGATATAGGGCACCTGACGGCAGAAAGCTTGAGACTTCGAAATCGTTGACGATCCAACCACCAGCCGCAGGCCATTCTGCGAACGAGTCGTTAATTAGCGGCTGGACAAAAAGAGATCCAAAGTGGAACGGTGGTTTGGATGATACGGAAACCAATCTCGCTGATCGTTCCATCAAAGAAAATGGAAGTTCCGAAAACCGAACGCTCGGCAACGGTAATGGTCGCGGAGTTCCGGCGATACCCGCGAGCGCAACTATCAAACGACCTCAGTGGCGGCCAACTCGCTAATCGAATCTGACTCTCGAAGAATCTACCTTCTTCGTCGAAGCAGATGCCCTGCGCGGCCGGATTCGCGTTGCCGAGACGGTCCTTCAGGATCGCTGACGGAGATCCCCACCCAGCCATTATCAATTTCCAATTGGCTGATCGCCAGGGTTGAGCTATTGAGTCGCGAGGCAAGTTGCGTCGGAATCGCCTGAAATTGGTAAGTGCTCTTAAACAACGCTTCAAAAATCGTTCGCACTGCCAACTGATCACGCAGCTTCAGATTTTTACCCGTCAAATTCAAGCCAGGCTTTTCTTGCACCAGCGTGATCGTGCTGCCGGTGACCTGAGGAACGTAGGTGGATTTCACGCTTAAGTTAATCCAACGTTTTCCCCTCCCAAGCCGAAAACTTTTTAGATTCAACGAAATGGTCACGCGGTCGTTTTGAAAATCGACTCGAATCGGGTCAAGCTGGGCAAACTCAAATTCTGCTTCGTGATTTGTATCTTCAGACGAAATCTGAACTCCCAAAATCTCCTCGAGATGGTCAACGAGTTCCTGCGTGGAGAATGTCTCACCTTTCAAGTCCGCTCGCATGATGAAATTATTTATTGCGGATTGATGAAACTGCAGATTATACAGACTTCCTCGAACGGAACTTGGTCGAGCGGTGTTTGCGGCCATTTGGTCCCGCCCAGCCAACCGATATCGGATCACGATTTCTTCGTCGGTCGTACTCATCTCATGAGCATCGGGCTCCAAATCCATCGCGATGAGCGGTTGGAGAAGGTCTTGTTGCAAAAACTCCGTCGCCTGGTTCAATTGCGTTTCAACTTCCTGCTCAATCCTTTGTGAGGCCGTAGATTCCACTCGCTTCCTGACCAATCTTTCGGTTGCGGGGGCATCCGCTTCTACTTTCTGTTTCGCAATTCGCCTCGCGACGCGACCCAGAATTGGAAATGAATCGAGTTTCGAATTGATTCCGATTATCTGTTGATCGGCGGAAGAAACCGCAACTGGTTTGTCGGAAAAAACTCCGTTTCGTCCAAACGCAAGCCGTTTGAATACCTGGAATTTGGTCGTACCCCGATTGTCGACCGCGAACGCTCCTTTGCGGGCTCGCGTCACCGAATGAACTTCGCCCTGAGTCTCCAGATCCAAATGGATTTGTGCTGGATCAGGAATTAACTTGACACGAACCTGATTGTGGATCTGGTTTCGTCCAACGACGTCCGCTCCCAGAATCCGCTCGGAAAACGGCTCATTGGTTGAAGGCATCTGGGGAATCAGGCGATTAAGCAAATCCTCAGAAACGGCAATTCGGGCGTTGGCATTTCGGTAATGCGTTTCCAGATGAGACGCGAGATGCTTGTAGTCCGGGTCTTTGGACCACAGCAGGTTCTGGTAATGAGCGTTGAGGCGGTAAGCCGTCAAGCCCGATTCCCGTGCTTCGTGCCGTTCGAGACTCGACAAAATCTCGGCAAAGTCAGCTGGACCAGAGGCCTTGTCTGTCAGAAAGTCGGCAACTTCCGGCCCCAGAGATTGTGCGATGAACTGGAGTTGTGTTTGCGTTAGCACGGGAGAATATGCGCGCGACAATATTCGACGCGCCATTTTTTGCTGCCGCGATTCGGATGCATTCAAAGAATTAAAAATCGACTCGGCTTCGTCGACTAACAGATAATCATGCCACATCGGATGAACATCGAGCCTCACTTTCCGTGTGGATGCAGGATGAACGACCGCCGCCGATTCATATTCAAGTGGCGAAGCCTCGTTTGCTTTGGAAGCCAATCGATGGGTGCCGTACCAAATGGCGAGGCGACGACCCATACGGTAGTTGACTCGGCGAAGTTCCTTCACAAGCGCGATTTGTGTTTGATCGTTGGCTTGAGCCGCCAATCGATTTGTAATTTCGGTCAACGATTGACGTTGTTTATCCAGTGCCGCCAGAACGGTCGCGAAGGCCGGATCGTCAATTCCGTCGACAGCCATCAATTGATCAAACTGCTGTAGTGTTTGTTGAGCCCACTGTTGAAGAAAATGGACTTCGTTTAGTTTTTCAATTTGAATTGTCAGACTCGTCGGCGGAGTCCAGGTGGTTGCGCGTTTGTTTTTTCTGGCCGTTTTTTTTGCAACAACGGGCGTGGTTCCGGTTTTTGCAGACGCCGGTTGCGAGGGCAAGCTTGCAGGTGCGGCACGATGCTCGTTTGCATTTTCGGATTCAAAGTCTTGTTGGAGCGCTCGACTTGGGGCGGTATGCGAAACGTTAACCACATGGGGCGATGAAACAGTGTCCAAGATTCCTTGCGCGCTGAAAGGCGGCGAGTCGGATTCAATCATCGATGCCAGTTGAGAATCCAGCAGCGCCGAGATTTTTTCCATCTCAAATTCATAGACCATCGGTGGTGCAAAAGCCACTTGAGCATCCGATTGGTTGGCCAGACCTCTCATCAGCGTCTGTTGTTCGTTTTTCGTTGCGACAATTCGGTGCTTCTGCGAAAGTTGTTTGACAAGGTTCAGGTCGACTCCTGTTAGCGGAGACGAGTAGCCGGCATTGTCCAAATTTTTCCCAAAATTGGGCTGTACATAAATCAATAAACCGAGGCCGATGGAACAAACCAAAACAGCCAAAACGAACGGTGATCGACGAGGTCGAAAATGCATGAATGCGGAAACTCCGGTTCGTAGCGCAAAACTCACGGGTCAAATGTGCAAGAAGACTGGCTGTATTCTTCTTTAATCGGAACGCATTCCGATCCGAATCGACCCTGATATCTAAAAGTGTCGACAGAAGCTGCTAGCCCGTTTCGTCGATCGTTATATTTTTCCGATCTTAACGCATCCTTTTGGGCAAGCCACAAGCGACAGAAAGTCTGGGTAAACTTTGCGGGCTAGCCGCCTCTTCTCATGCTCCGTCGCCAACTTCAGAGTCTTCGAGAGCATCAGTTCGATAGACAGAAATCCGGGCAGGCGAATATTGGCGGATCCGCCATCGATCGGCTTGTGGCAACAGGGCTGGATCAAATCGCTCATCCGATTCAACGACAAACAGACTGTCCTCGGGTGACGCTTCCAGCAACGATCGAATCAGCTCCAATAGTTCATCCGTTTTATCAACGAAAAATGAATAGGGAGGGCAACAAAATATCACCCACGGTTCGGAAGGCCACTTTTGTGGATTAGCAAGAAATTGACGAGCCCAAAAAAACGTATCGGACGAGGCAATTTCAACGGGCATCTCCGGATCTAGTTCGCAAACATTTTCGCGAATCAGGCGTACAGTAGGAAAGTGGCGTTCGATCAGGTATGCCTTCGTGGCGCCTCGGCTGATCGCCTCCAGGCCCATCGCTCCGGTACCGGCAAACAAGTCGAATGCGGCTTTTCCCTTGATCCAACCGCCCACCAAGTTGAATAAAGCTTCGCGGACATTGTCTTTCATCGGTCGGGTTACTGGATCACCCGAATAGGAGATTTGTCGTCCACGAAACTGCCCGCCCACAATTCGCAGCTTGCCACCATCGGCTTGAGGACGGGGATTCTTCCAATTCGCGAGATTTCGTCCCTTTCTAATTCTCGGCATTCGTCAATCTCGCATCGTTGGCAGTCATCACAGGCTTCAGACGTTATAATTGGGGAGATGCCCAATCGGTACGTACTCCAAGTGCATTAGTTACAACAAACCAAGAATCAAATACAATTCAGAGTGATAAAGAGATATTTTCGATGGACGACATAATCGTAACCAAAAACCCCGATCGAAACCTAAAAATAATCAGTTTAATCGTCTTGTCGTTCGTCAGTATCGCCTTGGTGTTCAACGTAACTCCCGCCAAAGCGCAATCGAACCAGGAAAAATATGACAAGATATTGAGAGACTGGAAAACCGCCGCTAAAGCGGCTTCGGTTGCTGGCGGCAAATTCTCGGTCGCCGAAAGAGAAGAATCAAACGTTTTGCGCGATGAATGGCGAAACGCAGTCGACGAGGGGAATCGGCAAATGAAGTTATTGGTCCCCGTTGCAATCGAGCTGTTCAAAGAGTTGGAGACACCACCGCAAGAACTCATCGATTTGATGATTCGAATTACAGAATCAGAGTTCGACAAAGGACGATACGAAACAGCTTTTGAATTATCCGGTTTGATATTAGAAGCAGACCCACCTTCTGACGAAGACGCCAACCTGAAACCTGGTACCGAGAGGGTTTTGGTTGTGCGGATGGCTTCGGCGGCAATGTCCAATCAATTCTCAGTCGCCAAGGAAATAAAAGAAGGATACCCTTATTTGCTTGATAAACTGGATCGTGAAGCGTCGTTATTATTTGCCGAAATCGATTCGCTGATCGAGCAATACGAGACCGAAATCGCCATTCAGGAAAAGGAAGCAGAAGCCGACGATCTTCCGCGCGTCAAATTCAAAACCAGCAAAGGAACAATTGTGGTTGAGCTTTTTGAAAATGAGGCTCCGGATACGGTTGGCAACTTTATCGATCTGGTTGAAAATGGTTGGTATCAGGATGTTTTTTTTCATCGGGTCATCAATCACTTTATGGCTCAAACTGGAGCCATGAATGGTCGAGGCCAACGGCTCGATGTCGGGTACACAATTTACGACGAATGTGGCAAGCTCGATGCCCGCATGCATTTTCGCGGCAGCCTAAGCATGGCGAAAACGGGTGAACCCGATACGGGCAGCGCCCAGTTCTTTTTCAATTTCGTGCCAACTCCGTTTTTGAACCAACGTCATACCGTATTTGGTCGAATCATTTCGGGCATGGATGTCCTGGAGCGAATCGGTCGAACTCATGAAGTAGCCGAGAACGGCGAAGAAACAGTAATTGAAAGCGCGGTCTCGGCTAGACCCGACACAATCATATCTGCTACCGTCGTTCGAAAACGGGATCACGAATACAAACCGAATCGAGTCGAACAGTGAATTAACCCTTGTTTCACTCGGAAATTTCATCCTTTTTAAAAAACACGCCAAAATCATGCGATATCCACTACTTCCAATCATCGTTTTGACTTGTTTCCTTCCAGGTTGGAGTGCCGCCCAATCAGTTTCAAATGAATCCAAGTCGCCCCAGGACCCAACAGGTTTGGATGCGACGAATCCGTCTGACCAGGCTCAAACACCCGTGGTTTCCGATCGGGTAAAACGAGATGCCTATTATGCCTTGGTCGGACGGGCGCGCGCAATCAAAACCGAAATCAACCGACTGATCGGCTCAATGCCAATC
>JAHEJI010000066.1 GCA_024638965.1 Planctomycetaceae bacterium | reverse complement strand
GGATGCCGCCATTTGCGCGAACCAGGCTTCGCCGCGTTTTTTCATTTCTTCTTCATCGACATCTTCGATGTGTGTGGCGATGCCCCATTGGAATCCAAACGGATCCATCACTTTCCCGTAGCGATCGCCCCAGAACATATCCGTGACGGGCGCGACTTGGGTGCAACCTGAGTCAATCGCGTTCTGAAAAACAGAATCACAATCTTCAACGTAAAGATGAACCGAAGCTGGCGATCCGCCCAACGTCTCAGCTGACTTCATTCCCCACTCGGGGTTTTCTTGAGTGAGCATGAGGGTGGAATTGCCAATCACAACTTCGCCGTGAATCACACTTCCATCGGGCGCGTGCATGCAATCGCCGCCGGTGCCGTGGAAGGCCTTCTTGTAAAACTCGATCGCGGCGGCGGCGTCTTTGACAATCAAATAGACGTTGACCGTGTTACAGCCGGCTGGAACTGCACTAACTGACATGAGCTTCTCCGAAGTAAGAAGGATTTGATTTGGATCACGTAGTTTAGCCGATCCGAATCCTGTCTTCATCCTTTTTTTGCATGACAATTGATTCCATGCGATTGTGCGAAAACCAGTTGATCGTGTTCTCATTTGCGGCACTATCGTGTTGAAATCAGCCCGTTATAATTTGGGTGTTTGGTGGGAATTCTAACGAAAGAATAAAATGAAACGGGCGATTAATACGTTTATCGTGGCGACTACGTTATTGATTTGCTTCAACTCAGCCGCATGGGCCGACGAACGCCCGAATATTTTGTTCATTTTCACGGACGATCATGCGTCGCAGTCGATTAGTGCCTATGGTTCAAAGATCAACACGACTCCAAATATCGATCGCATCGCCCGTGAGGGCGTTTTGTTTCGGCGATGTTACGTCACCAACAGTATTTGTGGGCCGATGCGAGCCGTCATTCAAACTGGAAAATATTCGCATCTAAACGGGTTTCTCATCAACGGCAACAAGTTTGACGGTACTCAGCAGACGTTTCCCAAGCTGCTTCAAAAAGTTGGCTATCAAACGGCCGTGGTCGGTAAGTGGCATCTTGGGACCCACATGCCGCCGCAAGGATACGACTATTCGGAAGTCCTCATCGGACAGGGGCCCTACTATAACCCGCCCATGCTAAAGAACGGCGAGCGAACAAAACATACCGGTTACACCACGGATATCATTACGGATCTTGCACTCGCATGGCTCAAGGATTCTCGAGATCCCGATAAGCCGTTCATGCTTATGTATCAACACAAGGCTCCGCACCGTAACTGGCAGCCGGGGCCCAAACATTTGAACCTGTATGACGATGTCGAAATTCCTGAGCCGGATACGTTATTTGATGATTATTCGGATCGCGGAACGCCGGCTCACACACAAGACATGACGATCTCGAAAACGATGACTCCCAACGATCTTAAGCTCGTTCCTCCGAGGAATTTTACACCCGAACAACTTGAAACGTGGAACGCCGCTTACGGACCCAAGAATAAAGAGTTTGAAGAAGCGAATTTGACGGGCAAAGAACTGGTTCGCTGGAAGTATCAGCGATACATCAAAGACTACCTTCGTTGCATCGCTTCCGTCGACGATAACATTGGTCGCGTCTTGGATTACCTGGACGAAAGTGGACTCGCTAAGAACACAGTCGTGATTTATTGCTCCGACCAGGGATTTTACCTTGGCGAACACGGCTGGTTTGATAAGCGTTGGATGTACGAAGAATCGCTGAAGACGCCGTTCATTGTCAAATGGTCTGGCGTGACAAAACCGGGGAGCTCAAACGATGACATCGTATCGCCACTTGATTTTGCTCAAACCTTCCTGGAGATCGCCGGGGCTGAAGATCCGGGTGACCTGCAGGGCCACAGCCTGGTACCGATCCTAAAAGGAAAAACACCGGACGACTGGCGCACGGTTTTCTACTATCACTACTACGAGTTTCCGGGGCCTCACGCAGTTCGTCGACACTACGGCGTGACCGATGGTCGTAACAAGCTAGTTCGGTTTTATGAGCCGGATGTCGATGAATGGGAAATGTACGATTTGGCCTCCGATCCGCAAGAGCTAAAAAGCGTCTATGGGAAACCCGAATTTGCGGATATCCAAAACCGAATGCTCGCTGAACTTGACCGCTTGCGTCAGGAATTGAAAGTTCCGGAGATTGATCCGGCAGCTTCAATTCGAGGCAAATAGAAAACTCGAACGCTCGTTACGTGGTTCTCGGTACCTAATACCAGTACTCAAAAAAACGAGTTAACTCTAAATGATTGGAATTGAAACTGAACGTCTAAATTTCCGTCAATGGCTCGAATCGGATTTCGGTGACTTTTCAAATTACTTTGCAGATGAGTACGGCTTACATCGTGTTTTTCGCCGCGTGAACAAATGAGTCCAATCACGATCTGGCGGGCAGCCGTCAATTGGTACCGGTTGTGGGTTCAAACAAGCGACAACGACAACGCTTCAGGTATCTGAATTCCGATCGCTTCTGCCACGTTCAGGCTTGAAACCAGACCACTTTCAAGCAATGGGACTCCACTTGTTGCGTAAGAACCGCAGAACCAGATTCGCCTATCAGGTTCTCTGTGAAAACTGGCGATGGCCTCCCACGCCTTTGCCGACGCTTGGTTCACAATTGGCCGTTGTAATGTCTCGCGCGTCAACACCTTTTCATCCGCAACGTCGTTGATGGGACTGATCGTTTGAAAGACGTTTCCATCAAATGGAGACTCGTGTTTAAACCGGTTCATCCAGACGCTGCACATCGATGCTTCAGGACCGATTACGAAATTGAAATGAGCCCAGTTCGATTGATCCTCCGGCATCTGCGATTCGTCTGTGTGAATGATCGTTTCAATATTTTCGTATTGAAACGACGTCAGCGTATTGCGTTCGACCTCTGTGAGTGTAGGCAAAAATTGACTTGATTGATTCGCTTGAGTGGCCACGATCAAGTGATCAAACGAAGCTTTAGATTGTCTTTCGCTATTATCGAAAACAATTTTGACCTGGTTTGATTCTGCCTTCGCCGAGACAACAGTTGTGCCGAAGCGAATATCGGCGACATTATTCGCCAGCCGCCGAGCGACATCCAGCGAGCCAAATCTCGTTCGCATCAGCGATCTCGAATCCGACAAATCGTTTCCTATGATGCCAGCCAGCGAAGTCAATAAGAGGGACGCCGGATAATTGTCGAGTGCCTGGTACGAACAGGTACAGACGGTCGAGGACAACGAAGGATAGAGAAACTCAAAAACAAAAGTGTCCGAAAATTGATTGATATTGAGGTACTCTCGCAGCGTCAAACCGTTTCCCACGCCTGGCATTTCCGAAACCTGGCTCATCATCTTATCGGCGTCGGCCGCAATCTGTCGCACGTTTTTGGTTAGCAGCGAAAGACTGAGCTTCGGTTTGTAGGAGGCATCCAAATTGAGAAAGCTTTTTTCTCCAGAAAAACTGTAGGACTTGGAAAGATCCACTGGCACGTATTCGACGCCGAGGTGATCGTAAAGCCTGACCAGATTTGGCCATTCAGCGCTGTTGAACATCCTGGGTGGTAGGTCGATTGAGTACCGGCCTTGGCTGGATTCAATTTCAAACGTATGCGCGGCCATCCCGAGCGACGGCAGCTTTTCGAACAAAACGACTTCATGGCCATCCTGTTCGAAGAGCCAGCCTGCCGTTAACCCGGCGATTCCAGTACCGACGATTCCAACTTTCAAGTTTGTTTTCCTTCGCGTTTCGATTTTGTCTTCTTAGCTGAGCATACAGCAAACCCACAGCCGATGTAACGGTCCCGTATCATTGCTCACTCTCGCATCACCTTTGAAAGCCAATCGTTCTCAAACCGACCGTCTGGATCGAACTTCGCTCGAATCGAGTTGAATTCTTGCAGGTTTGGGTAAAGGCGAGCATTCTGTTCGGCTGTTAATGGATTGTACTTGCCCCAATGGGCTCTGGCGCCAAATCGAGTCGCCATTTCCGCCGCGAGATGATTGGCAAACTTGAAAAAGCCTTCTCTCCGGCTCGGCCAGTCATAACTGATCAAACTGATCGCGTACCAATCTTCCTTGCCATCGGATTTGATTGGGCTGGACATGGAAATCAGCGTGTCGTCGGCTAAAACTCTGCGAACACAAATCGGGTAATGGTGAAAGTAAGATCCATCAAATTGCGCCAGTTCGTTTCGGCGTTGTGTGTTGCCGGATTGAGTCGGCTGCCCGCCAAATACGGAAAGCGTATCGATCACATACTCAACCGCATCAGGCAATTTTGACCGGGTCACGAATAACTCGATTTCAATATGTCGAAACAACTCGTGCTCCATCACCAGCATGTTGTGCGAATCGTCAACGACTTTCCAGTTACGAGCCATTGTCATCGGCAAAATCCGCTTGTAAAAAAATCGCATGACTGACTTGAAACGCAATAATTTCACCAACACGTATACGACCACGTGCAAGCCGACGTCGATGATCGCGGACCAATATGCGCGATACGAAAACGCCGATTTGCTTTTTGGCTCGTTTGATTCAACTCGATGATGGCCATAATAGTTCCAGGACCAGGGCATCAAATAAAACTGTTGAAGTGGGTAACGTTTTTCTGCATCAAGTACTTTCTTAAGCGACGCGTATTTCTCGATGTGCTCCTTAATGCGATACGTCCTGCGGCATTTGAACTTGATCGCCACGATTACGCCCAATAGCCCAAGTGAACATCGCGCCGCCTTGAGTTCCAGACCGGAGGAAATGGTCGTAATGACCGGCTCACCGGTTGCAGGATCGTAGTGAGCGATTTCCACCGCCTCGATATAGTGGGAAAGGCTGTTTTTGCCTGATCCATGCGTGCCAGTTGCCGTCGCACCGGCGACTGTTTGCTCATCGATGAGTCCAACAGACGGTAGGGTTAGCCCCTGCGACTTAAGCTCTTTGAGGAGCTTCTTGATTTGACAACCGGATCCAACCGTTGCGAAACTCGCGCCGTTTTGCTTTTTGATCTCAACCGAAGTCAGATGTTTCAAGTCTAAATGGACTTCTTCGGCTACCACGACGTCACTCCAGGAATGCAGTCGGCCGCTGACTCGGATCCGCTTGCCTTTGTGGTTGCGCAAAATTTCCAGGACTTCTTCGACCGACGTCGGCTGGCAGCTAACTTGCGGTTTGAATTCGACGTTGCGGCCGAAATTGAATAGGGTTTCGCCTGATTTTTGTTGCATCGAATTTGTCTTGCCTGGTCGATGTGGCTGGATTCGTGAGTATTCAGTCTTGAACAGTATGGACGTTGTACTCGATTCCTTGCAGCCCAAATTTCAATTCGATATGGCCTTTGGACTCATCGGCCAGGCAATAGCCTGCTTTGAATTCGTCGAGCGTCAGGCTTTGATTTTTGTGCGTCGGGTACAACGCCTGTTGCAGGCCATACTGCACTCCATGTGGCATTCCGTCGCTGCCAAAGATGAGGTCTTTGCCGCATTCGAATCCGGCTTGGTCGATCAACATTCGAAATGGATTGTTGGCTTGGCAAAGTTCAGCCGTCAGACGATCGGAGTATTCAACACTATCGCTCGTGAAATTCGGTTGCATCGAAAGCGTGATCCCCATTCCTTTTGCTCGTGTTGCCATTTCCAGATCGATCATCTGAGCATGTTCGATACGTAATTCAGGAACGGTCCGGACGGCTGAGCCCATTTTTTCGAGGGTTGTAATGCACTGTTCGATCGCTCGATCACCAATCGCATGAATGGAAAGCGATTTGCCAGTATCCAGGCATTCACCAATGACTTCGGACAGTTCTCCATCAGGATAGATTAACAGTCCGCGGTTGTTGGGTTCATCTGTGTAGGTTCCGTTTAAAGCGGCAGTTCTTGATCCGAGCGCACCATCTGTAAACAATTTAAGCCCGGTAATCTGGTTTTTCGCCGACGAGCTCAAATTCGAGTAGGTCTCAGGAGCCGCCCAAAATCGAGTTCGATCAGTGAGTTTCGCCTGTTCGAATAGGTTGATTTCGTTTTCGTCGACGAGCAACAGCTCTTCTGCTGACCAGACACCCACTTCAAGAAGTTGGCCGTAAAAAGCCTCGAGCGCTTCGGCTGAGGCGTTCAGGTTGGCGAACCAGTTTAAGACGGTCCTAAAATTGCTTTCATACCACTCACTGTCCGCAAGCTGATTGACGGAATCACCGTAATGTCGAGCCAGAATTTCCGAGCCGGACTGATTGATGAGCAGTGAATGCAGTGAGACGTCAAAAACTGCGGCTGGCGGAAGTTTTTCAAAGTCGGCCTGAGGCCAATCGAATTGGCTATTTCTCCAGCCATGCGCGATCGCGATTCCTGAATTGTCCCGTTCTCCGTAATCACACACAAGCCGATGTGCCTCGTCAAGCGTCGTGACCTGTTGAAGGTTGACGGCTGTGGAAAACGCCGCGTAAAACAGCGGGTGGGAATGGTGATCTTTTAACAATGGGATTCGAAATGTTTCGCTCAAGTTATTCGCCGGGCTGTGGTGACCTGCCTATGATTGAATTGGCTGGCGCTGGGTTAAGTGGATTGCGTTGACGGTCTCTGATTCGCAATAATATACTCGCAATTCGATTTTGAATTTCGATTGGCAAGGCGTCAGGTGTTTAACTGCAATTTCGTTCAAAGTTTGGCTTGAAATACTGGGAATCGAACTGGTCATCCTGAATCGAGAGGGACGAGGTGAAGGATCTCTCGTGTTATTGCGTGAGATTCTTCGGTCGCCAAAGCTCTCTCAGAATGATTGGAGCTCCTTCCCATCAGAAAGTGAACGGGTTTAACCATGCGAATCAACGGACATTCTCATCTGTTGCCCTATCCTGAGCAAATCCCCGCCTTCATGAAGGAAAAAGAGATTTTCTGGATCGATGAAGACCGGAAATATATGTTGCAAAAAGGCTGGAAAAGACCGGTAACACATTCAAGCTTTTTTCTCGACGAGAAAATTGAGTGGATGGAAAAGAACCACATCGATCACGCCGTCGTGCTGAATCTTTCCCAGCTGTACGGCAACGGATTGCGGCTGGAAGAAATGAAGAAAG
The DNA here is from genome assembly GCA_024638965.1 of Planctomycetaceae bacterium. Taxonomy (GTDB): domain Bacteria; phylum Planctomycetota; class Planctomycetia; order Pirellulales; family Pirellulaceae; genus Mariniblastus. The sequence goes on along the minus strand of JAHEJI010000066.1, from coordinate 19,004 downwards.
TGCTCCGCTTTCAAAATGACTTCAACGGTCAAATCCAGGCGGAACATCCGGAGAAATTCACGTGTGGGTTCGTCGTTCATTCCGGCTACGTTCAGGGAGCAATCTGGGAAATCGAACGGTGTGTACAGGAACATGACATGCACGTATTGTGCCTTCCCACTCACTTTATGGATTCGATCGGAACCTGGCGAACCATCTTTGACCAGGACATCGAGCCGATTCTGGAATGTGCGAACCATTTCAATCTGGCGATCGAAGTTCATCCCTACGATGGCGAAAAGTTTATTCATCTGGAGAACACGTCTTGGCGTTTTCACCTCGTCTGGATGTTGGCTCAATGTGCGGATGCTTATCACTTTTACACGATCAACGGATATCACGAAAAGTATGCCAATATTCGAGTTTGTTTTGCCCATGGGGGGCAATTGACCCAAATCAATCTGGGGCGCCGGATTCAAGGTTTTGATGGACGCCCTGATCTATTTGAAGGCAAACGGCATCCGCGATCGGCCGTGGGGCATCCGAATATCTTTTTTGATACGCTCGTGCACGATGCGGATTCGTTTCAGCTGATGTTGAAACGGAATGGCGGAACCGACCAAATCATTTTGGGTCTCGATGATCCTTATCCGTTAGGTGAGATGGAAAGTGAACCGCAGTCTTCGTATCCGGGAAAGCTGTTGGACATCGTGCTGGAACGAGGCATCATCACCAAGCAACAGCACGCTGAAATCTGGTTCGAAAATGTGCTCAGTTGGCTGGGGAAAGAATACGGCGACAAATTGAAAGAGCGGTTGAGCTCGTCTGTGAAATCGTAGGACGGCGCAATCGTGGTCATGGCACTCCGTGACACGGGAGCTGCCGGTGACGGAGAGGCTGTGAATAAGTTGACGCGATCCACGATAGGCCGCTAACAAGCCCGGTTAGGCCACCTCGGGAAATTTCGCGTGAGATTGCCGGAACAACGCTGCGCTCGTTTGCGGCCTTCAACAAATTCACGGTCTGGGAGTGCCCGACCGACGAAACGGTCACTCAATCGTGGCAATACATTTCAACTCGATCGCGATCGGCGTCGGCAAGGACAAAACTTCAACGGTGGTGCGACAGGGCTGATTGTCCGCAAAATACTCAGCGTAAATTCTGTTGTAAGTCTTGAAATCGTCTTTCATGTTCGTCAGAAAAACCGTCACGTCGACGATTTTGTCCCACGACGAACCGGCGGAATCCACGATCATTTTCACATTGTGGAAAACGCTGTGGCACTGTGCCTGAATGTCATAGTCGGCGACGGTTCCGTCTTCGTTCAGGGTAACACCCGGAATTTGTTTTGAGCCTTTCTGTCGCGGGCCAACGCCAGAAAGAAAAAGCAGATTTCCGACGCGACGAGCATGAGGGTAGAGCCCGACTGGTTCTGGGGCTTCGGTCGAATTGATTTTTTCGTTCATCGGGAGCGGTTGTTATTTGATGCTGGAGATTGATGACTTCGTTTAACGTTAATACCGTTTATGTCTGCCAATGAATTCTCGAAAACAGCTAGTCATCCTGGACCGAGTGGAGCGACGTGAAGGATCTCTCGTGTTTTTCCGCGAGATACTTCGGTCGCTAAAGCTCTCTCAGAATGACTAGCATTCCCTTTGATCAATACATGAACGTTATTGCGTTAAATGACTATAAATATTTAACGCACACATTTTTCGGTTCAGTCCAGAAACGTAACGCCTCCAGGCCTCCTTCGCGACCGACGCCCGACTGTTTCATCCCGCCAAACGGCGTTCGCAGATCGCGAACCAACCAACAATTGATCCAGACGACTCCGGATTCAATGCGATGGGCGACTTCGTGTCCACGTTTTATGTTGGACGTCCAAACACTGGAAGACAACCCGTATTCGGTATCGTTGGCAAGGTCGATCGCTTCGTCAACGGTGTCAAACGGCTGAAGGGTGACGACCGGCCCGAAGATCTCTTCTTGATTCGTGCGGCAAGAACTGGGAAGACCCTCGATTACGGTAGGTTGGATAAAATAGCCTTCCGCGCAGCGACCGTTTATTTGCGCTGAGTGACCGCCACAAAGAATCGTGCCGCCCTCCTCTCTTGCCAGCTCAATACAAGACATGATTTTTTCGTAGTGCGGTTTCGAAACGATGGCGCCGAGATTTGTATCCGACTCGGTAGGATCGCCGACCTTGAGCATTTTGGTTCGCTCGACAAAATCTTTACGAAATCGATCGTAGATTTTTCGTTCGACAATTACACGTGATCCGCACAAGCAGATTTGGCCTTGGTTAGCAAAAGAAGAACGCAACGTCGTTTCCATCATCTGCTCGTAATCGCAGTCGGCAAAAATGATGTTCGGGTTTTTGCCGCCCAATTCGAGAGCATATTTTTTGAAAGTCGGTGCGATTTTCGCGGCAATGGTCCGACCCGTTTTCGTTCCACCCGTGAAGCTGATCGCCTTGATGCCAGGGTGTTCGACGATGGCGTTGCCCGTTTCGGTTCCACTGCCGTGAACGATATTGAGCACGCCAGGAGGCAGCCCGGCCGCGATGCAGAGTTCCGAAAACCGAAATGCCGACATCGGGGTGACTTCCGACGGTTTGGCAACGACACAATTGCCGGCAGCCAGCGCGGGTGCGATTTTCCAGGTGAATAAATAGAGCGGAAGATTCCACGGCGAAATGCAGCCCACCGCGCCAAGCGGTTGTCGCAACGTGTAGTTGATTGCGTCCGGCATGGCGTGAGATTCTGATGCGTAACCTTCGATCAAGCCCGCAAAAAAACGCAAGTTGATCGAGCTGCGTGGGATGTCGACGGCCCGGCAAAGCGATTCGGGCTTGCCATTGTCACGCGATTCGAGTTTTACAAGTTCATCAAAATGCTGGTCGATTTGATTGGCAACCCGATGCAAGTGCCCTGCCCTTTGACCGCCGGGCAATTGGGACCAGCCTTGGAAGGCCTCGGTGGCAGCCGCAACAGCGGCGTCGATATCGCTCGCATCCGAATCCGGGACTTGTGAATAAACCTGTCCCGTCGCTGGTTCGTAGTTGTCCAGCCAACGATCGTTGTTGGGTTCAACAAGTTGACCACCTATGTAATTCTTGATTTTTGTCGACACAGCATCACAGACAGGCAGTCCGTCCTCCATCAACTGGGAGATTGATTCCATTGACATAAGATGCCGCTGGCGTTGCCAGGAACGCAGCGACCGCAGCGATTTCTGTTGGATCTGCAAAGCGTCCCGCTGGAATGGCCGATTCGAACTGTTTGGTGACGTCCTCGATCGACTGACCGCTCTTCTGACTACGGGCGTCAATAATTTGGTCCAAACGTGAAGTTCGTGTTGTCCCAGGCAGAATATTGTTAACCGTGATTCCAAACGGCCCCAGCTCGTTAGCCAGTGTTTTGGCCCAGTTTGCCACTGCACCGCGAACCGTGTTGGAAACACCCAAGCCACTAATGGGTTGTTTTACCGATGTGGAAATGATGTTGATAATCCGACCATAGCCTTTGTGTTTCATTCCCGGCACAATCGCTTTGACCAAAATTTGGTTGCAAATCAGGTGGCTGTTAAAGGCATCAAGGAATTCATGGACGTCAGCGTCGATCGCCGTACCGGCGGGCGGGCCTCCGGTATTATTAATAAGGATATCGGCTGTTTTTTTCCCGTTTACAAACTGGTCGATTCCAATCTTGACTTGGGCCGGTTCAGAAAAATCGGCCACGATCATCTCGTGTTTCTGGCCGGATTCAGAGTCAAGTTCGCGCACGACCGATTCAAGTCGCTCGGGGCTCCGAGCCATTAACGTGATGTCGGTGCCCAGGCGCGAGAGTTCGATGGCAATCGCTCGTCCGATGCCTTGACTGCTTCCACAAACAATGGCTCTGTGACCGGAAAGATTGATATCCATTAGCAACTCACTTGTGCGGGGGCTGTTTCTGCGTTCTCGCTCTAAACTACTCTGATAATTTACCAATCTTAAGCACTGATTGCAGTAGGCTACATAGAATCGTTCTGCTTGGTTCTAATGGGTGCAACCATTGAGCTAAATATGAAGATAGAATTTGAACATAACGGTCACCGATACACGAGTGATTTGTCACAAGGTAGATCGCTTGCCATCAATCTCGATTTCGACGGTCCACAACCGAACCACTTTGGCGCGGACAAGGCATCGCGTAAACCGCTTGAAATAGGTGGTTTTGTTGGCCGTACGGCTCGCGGTGGCGGCTGCAATGTGGACGATATTTTTTTGGTTCCACATTGTAACGGAACGCATACAGAATCCATCGCCCATATCGTGGATGACGAAGTTTTCGTCGGTCAGGTTGTCAGGTTTAGTCCTCTGCTTGGACTGCTGATTTCCGTCGAGTCTGTTTTGGCGAGTGAAACGCACGACGTTTATCGACCCCCACTCGAAGGATCAGATCGAGTGATCACGGCTGATTCGATCAAATCACAAGTCGGCAACAGGAGTGGAATAGATGCGTTGATTGTGCGAACTCGTCCCAACGCTGAAACCAAGAAATCGCGAGCCTATGCGGAAAAAAACGAGCCTGCTTTTTTGACGCTAGAAGCGATGGAATTCATTGTTGAGCTGGGCGTGAAGCACCTCTTGATCGATTTGCCTTCCGTTGACCGCATGTACGATGATGGTCTGCTGACCAACCACCATCTGTTTTGGAATGTTGCCGAGCAGACGCATCGGTTGTCGGCTGAATGTTGGCGCGAAAAAACGATCAGTGAAATGATCTTCGTTCCCGACGCGATTCAGGACGGATTGTATTTGTTGTCGATTCAGGTGCCGTCATTTTGCACCGACGCCGCACCGTCTCGCCCCATTGTTTATGAAATCAAGGAATATGGTAGTTGATAGTACGGGATGTGATTACCGATCTCTGGAGTCACGGTTAGTTATTTTGATTCGCTAGTCCTCAGATAGTAAATCCAAGAAGATGATAGAAGAGCGTTTGAGCCTGGAAGTTGCGAAAGAGTTTGATCGGCAGGATCCGTTGCGCGGCTATCGGGATCAATTCCATATTCCCACAACGGGGGGTGAAACGGAAGTTTACCTGGTCGGGAATTCGCTTGGATTGCAGCCGAAAAGAACGGCCGAATACCTTGAGCGCGAACTTGAGCAATGGAGGACTTTAGGAGTCCGCGGGCATTTCGAAGGCGAGTTCCCCTGGATGCCGTATCACGAATTCTTGACCGAAACCATGGCGGTTCTGGTAGGAGCGAACGCGGATGAAGTCGTGATGATGAACTCGTTGACCGTCAATCTGCACTTGATGATGGCCACGTTTTATCGACCGACCGATCGGCGGAACAAAATCCTGATCGAAAGCCATGCGTTTCCATCAGACCACTATGCGGTCGAATCGCAAATCCAGCTTCACGGGTATTCAGCGGCGGAGGCGATGATCGCAGTCGCTCCGGCTGAGGGCGAAGAAACGATCAGCACCGAGAAGATCTGCGAAACGATCGAGATGCACAAGGATGAGCTCGCCTTGGTGATGCTGCCCGGCGTTCAGTATTACACGGGGCAGTTTCTTGATTTGAAAACCATCACGGAAGCGGCCCATGGTTACGGCCTACAAGTGGGATTCGATCTGGCTCATGCGGCGGGAAACGTGCCGCTACAGCTTCATGAGTGGGACGTCGATTTTGCAGTCTGGTGTTCTTATAAATATCTTAACTCGGGTCCCGGGTCCGTGGGCGGTTGTTTTGTTCATCGTCGACATGCACAAGAGACAAAGTTGACTCGCATGGCGGGTTGGTGGGGCCATGACCAGAAAACTCGATTCAAAATGGAAAATCGATTTCGACCGATACCGACCGCGGAAGGTTGGCAACTGAGCAACCCACCGATTCTTTCGCTGGCTGCCATTCGAGCCTCGTTGGATGTATTCAAGGATGCCGGCGGAATCGAGCCCCTGCGACGTAAATCAGAAAAACTGACCGAATTTTTCATGGACAGCTTGCAACAGACTCTGGGTGATCGAGTCCACAGCATTACGCCCTCGGATCCGTCGGCAAGAGGCTGCCAGCTGTCACTTGAAATTCGATTGGATGGAGTCGAAGGGAAATCGGTTTACGAAAAACTTGACTCGATGGGCGTGCGAACCGACTGGCGCGAGCCAAGTGTCATCCGCGCCGCGCCCGTGCCGCTTTACAATTCGTTTGAAGACGTTTGGAAATTTGTGGAAAGATTGGAAGAATGTCTTTCGTAAAGAAGCGTTCGTGGAGAGTTTGTGAATAAATGCACTCGCACTCTCACTTTTGGAGACATTTTTTACCTCTCCTTGGGGAGAGGTCGCCGTCTCAGCGGCGGGTGAGGGGCAACCACCGCCCAAATCTAAATGTAACGACTTGAACCAGGAATAAACTTGAACAAACCAGCCACAATCACAATTGCCGGAGCCGGTTTAGTCGGCTCACTGTTGTCGGTCATGCTCGGCCAACGAGGGTATCGCGTCACCGTTTTCGAGCGACGTTCGGACATGCGCCGCGAAGAAGTTGACTCGGGGCGCTCGATCAATTTAGCGCTTTCTGAGCGGGGCATTTATGCGCTCAAGATGGCTGGCTTAATGGACCAGGTCGAAAAACTGCTGATTCCAATGCGAGGGCGCGAACTTCACCTGCTTAATGGTACGCGCGAGTTTTGGCCGTATGGTCAGCGCGAACATGAAGTCATCTATTCGGTTTCGCGCAGCGAGCTGAATTCGTTAATGATGACTGCCGCAGAAATTCATCCCGATGTGCAGGTCCTTTTCGATCAAAAGTGCCAAAAAATCGATTTTGAAAAGAATGAACTTTCGGTCATCGACGAAAAAACGAATCAGCCTCGCGTCCACAAGTTTGAAATGCTGATCGGTGCCGATGGCGCTGGTTCACAAATTCGACAAGCCCTGATTCCGATCGCGGGCGGTGAAAGCGAGTCCGAATTCCTGGATCACGATTATAAGGAGCTGGAAATCCCAGCCGGCCCGGGAGTTACGCATCAAATCGAAAAGGAAGCTCTCCACATCTGGCCACGCGGCGGGTACATGCTGATCGCGCTTCCTAATTTGGATGGTAGTTTTACGGTGACTCTGTTCATGCCCAAAAGAGGCAAGCCAAGTTTTGAACAATTGGATGAGCCCGATGAACTAATCGCGTTTTTCAAAGAACAGTTTCCCGACGCGCTCGAACTAATTCCGGATTTGAAGGCGGATTATTTTTCGAATCCACAAGGCGAACTCGGTACCGTCCGCTGCAATCCATGGTACTACCAAAACGATGGTCTGATTTTGGGTGATGCGGCGCACGCGGTCGTGCCTTTTCACGGTCAAGGGATGAACCTGGGGTTTGAAGATTGCTCCGAGATCATTCGATTACTTGACAAGCACCATGACGATTGGGCCAAGGTGTTGCCTGAGTTTGATTCAATTCGTCGTCCTTGCGCGAATGCGATCGCCGATATGGCGATTGAGAATTACATCACGATGCGCGACAGTGTTCTCGATCCGAAGTTTCAGCTGAAAAAGGAACTTGGGTTTGAATTGGAAAAACTTCATCCGAATTGTTTTATTCCGCGATACTCGATGGTCATGTTTCACCGGATCCCGTACGACACCGTTTTTCAGCGGGGTCAGATTCAAACTCAGCTTTTGAATGAACTTGTCGCAGGCGCTGATGAACTGTCGGATATTGATTTAATGTCTGCCGGTAAACTGGTTCAAGAAAGGCTGTCGCAGATTGTTGGATAACGTGCGGAATTGCACGGTTGTCTGGATTAATTTATCCAATAAAGAACTTGTACTTATTAAGTTGTCAATCATTGGAAATTTGGAGGTGTGGTGATCATGCTCAATTTACGTTACTTCGCAACCTGGGTCGCCTTCGCAATCGGTTTCAGTTCACTTGCTTTAGGAAACGATGGCCTTCAGTTTTCGGTTCAATTACCTTCGACTTTGACCGACAGCCAGCTCAATGGGCGTCTGTTGTTGATGTTGTCAACTGACGCATCAGCTGAGCCCCGTTTTCAAATCGGCGATGGAGTCGATACGCAACAGATTTTTGGTATCGATATCGAAGACTATGAGCCTGGGCAAGCAGCTTCATTTGATACAAGTGCATTTGGATATCCGAAAAAAAATCTGGTAGATGTGCCAGCTGGAAAATATTGGGTCCAGGTTCTTTTTCATCGTTACGAATTCTTTCAGCGAAGTGACGGTCACACAGTCAAGTTGCCAATGGACCGCGGCGAGGGACAGCACTGGAATCGAGCGCCCGGCAATCTATACAGTACGCCAAAACAGTTCGAGATTGACCCGTCTCAGAACCAAATCATCAATCTTGAAATGGATCAGGTCATTCCTCCCATCGAACAGCCTGCGGATACCAAATATGTCAAGCACATCAAACTCAAGAGTAAACTGCTGAGCGAATTTTGGGGTCGCGACATGTATCTAGGCGCGCATGTTTTGTTGCCGGAAGGATTCGACGAGCATCCTGACGCCCAGTATCCGTTGGTGGTCAACCATGGTCACTTTCCCCATGACTTTGGTGGATTCCGACCTGAGCCTCCTGATCCTGATTTGAAGCCCGAATTCAGTTCGCGGTTCAATCTGGAGGGCTACAACCGAATCGTGCAAGAACAGGCCCACGATTTTTACAAGACTTGGACTGGTCCAAATTTTCCGCGGGTGTTACTCATCAAGATTCAACATGCGAATCCTTACTACGACGATTCGTATGCGGTCAATTCGGAGAACCTCGGGCCCTACGGCGACGCGATTACCTACGAGTTGATTCCTCACATCGAGAAAAAGTTCCGGGGCATCGGTGCGGGGTGGGCCCGGTTCCTGTATGGCGGTTCGACCGGCGGATGGGAAGCACTCGCGGCTCAGGTTCTCTACCCCGATGACTACAACGGATGCTATGCCGCTTGTCCTGACCCAATCGATTTTCGCGCTTATACAGTTGTCAATATCTACGATGACAAAAATGCTTATTACATCGAGGGGCAATGGGGCCGAATCGCACGGCCGGGAAAACGAAATTATCTCGGTCATGTGAGCGCGACCCTGGAAGGCATGAATCAACTTGAACTGGTTTTGGGAACGAAGAGTCGTTCGGGTCAGCAATGGGACATTTGGGAAGCCGTCTATTCACCGGTGGGCGCCGACGGTTATCCGAAACGAATTTGGGATAAGAAAACCGGCGAAATCGACTCGACGGTCGCCGAGCATTGGCGCGAGAATTATGATCTCTCCCATATCATGCGTCGCGACTGGAAAACGCTCGGCCCCAAGCTGCAGGGCAAGGTCCATATTTATTGCGGCGACATGGACAACTACTACTTGAACAACGCCGTTTATCTGACAGAGGATTTCTTGAAACAAACCAGCGAACCGGCTTATCAAGGTGTCGTTGACTACGGCGACCGAGCCGAACATTGCTGGAACGGCGATCACAACCAGCCAAATGCGATTTCACGGCTAAGATATCATCGGATGTTCATCCCACTGATTGAAAAACGCATTCTCGATTCGGCCCCCAAAGGAGGCGACGTAACCAGTTGGCGGTACTAGTTTCATGCGATTTCGACTTTCGACAGTATTTTTGCTAATCGTGATTTTTGCCATCTCACTTGGTTGGTTTATCGACCATACCGATCGGGTGAGACGTCGCAAGATTTCGGGAATTTGGGAACTACCGACACAAATCAGCAGGATGCATTTGCAACCGTTTGTTTCAACCTTCGAAATTCGAGACGACGGAACGTTTACAAAAACGACCAGAAAAGAAAAATATGATGGCGTATATTCGCTTTTGGATGATGGTCAAGTTGCCTTTAGCATTCTAACGCGCACGGTTGGTTCAGATGAAACTGCAGCGAGCGAGATATATTTTTGTAGATGCGCAGTCGATGATTCAGGACGCTTGACGGTTGCTTTGACGGGACAATCAAATCCTCAAACAGTTTTTCCATGGTTGGAGGTTTATACGCGAAAAACCAAGTAACCGCGTATTGTCACGGCGAACATACGAGGTGTTGCCGAATTCAATCTCGACTTAACTGTGGTTAAGCGCGGAAGCGGGCGACCCGAATCCACATTTAGTACCGACACGTTGGGCCTCACATTTGTGCTACAAACTCGAAGCCCCAGGCCGCTGGCCTCGTCGTACGATACATCTTTTCGTCCAGATTTCCGTCGGGCTTGTCCCGATCGGGATCAGCAACTTGTTGGCTAACGCTCGCAAAAACTCAATTTACTCTTTCTAAAACAAGCTCTCCGTCGGGCTTGCCCCGATCGGAAGCGACGAGTTTCGAGGGCAATACAGTTCGGCGGGCAGGTCAATGAGGCGTGAAAGAGTCGTCGCTCCCGCCGGGACAAGCCCGCAACGGAGAGCCAATTTTGTCTGCCATTATTTGGTAGCCTGTCAATTGTCACGCCGTCCGGGGCAAGCCCGACGGAAGCGTCTTGCCTGACCTGTGTGGTACGATGAGGCCGCTGGCCCGGGCTGACATAGGGTTGGCCCGTTGGGCCTGAAAAAAGTCATCCACAGGAAGTGTCTTTTGAAACCCATTCCGCTGGGAACCAACCTCAATCAAAATGGCCCGCTTCAAACAGTTCGAATCTTGGACGAGTGCGAGGGCGAAGCACACGAAGAGTAATCATCTGTTCGCCGAGGGTCGGCCTGGAATCGTAAATATACACCGGCACACTTCGGTCACAAAGCGTAGTAAGAATCATGGATTCGATTTCTGACCAATTGGCTTCGGCTTTATCCATGCAGATGCGAGGCAAGTGAACCGAGGCGCCGATATGAATCGCCTTTCGAGCAACGGCCGACAAACACCTTGCAATCGTGCGATAGCGGATCGGGCGCGCTTTAATTCGATGTCGATTGGTGCCTCTTTGTGCGACCATGTTCGCGACTCGGATGACCCGATTGACGTGGGTACGATTCACGTTCACAAACTGGACGGCGCCAAGTCCGAATTCGTTACTGGCGCGCTCACGATACCAATGGCGGTAAGCTCTTTCCGCTTCAGGCCAATGACGAGAAATGTTGCGCGCGGATTCCCCGCACCAAATGCCTACGTCATTACAAACATGCGCGATGATTTGTGGCCCAAACGATTTTGGGGAGGCCACATTCCCGTGGACATAGGTCAAGTACTTCATGGGACCGACGATCATAAAAAGTGAATAATTGGAAAAAATAAGTCCGAAGATTTACTTAGAGCGCGTTCGGTTTACGTTTGGTGTCTTTTCGTCGGTTTTGCCCGGCAATTAGAGCGCCACGACCGCTTTACGTCCGTGCGACACGCACTATCCGTCATTCAAAGATTGTCAGTTACTTTGGTCACCGTCTAAATCGATTATTCGCAGCATGTCGCGAAAGGCGAATAGCAAAAAAACAACCAGGACCGCTGATTGACAACTTGTTGAGAGACAAGGTTCACCTTCGCACAAATGGTTATTCTGAATTCCTGATCCAGGATTGCCATTTATTTACCGTTTTGTGTGACGTTTTACGATGACGCCTTTTGTCCACTAAAAAAGAAGCCCAATGCCTTGCGCAGTTCAGGGGGCAGCACGGGTAAATCGCTCCGCGGAATCAAAAATGTGGACAGATTGAACAGATCCAGAAATACTCGATTCTGTCGTGTCGTATTTGTCAAGTATTCATGACCCGATGATCCACCGGTACCGATTTTTGTACCCAACATTCTTTGAACCATAATTACATGACGTTGACGCCAGTTGGTAAACAACTCATCAATATCGACGAGCAGCGCCAGGTATCGATAGGGCGAATAGAGCATCGGCTCGTCACGGTACAGATGGATGAACAGGGCCGCCAGGAAAGCTTGATGCGATAAACGAAATTCACCTTTTTCTCGAAGCGAGTTAAAAGTGTCTTCATCCAGTAATGATTGAAACTGGACTTTCGTAGCTTCCAATCCGTGAATTTGAAACTGCTTTTCGCGATCGCTCAGCGTGGCGTTCCCTTCAATTAGTTTCTGGTCCGACGCCAGCATCTTTTCGACCGCTCGAGCATAGACCTTCCAGAAATCGTAGTCGCCGAATTCAAGAAATGGCATCCGCTGCAGCCAACGATCGGTCAATTCGAGCAGCGTCGGTTTCGTTTCAAGTTCATCAAGCGATTTTTTATCGGGTCCGGTCAAACGCGAATGAAAAAATTCTTTGTCCGCCGAAATCCGGTTTTCACGTTTGATGCCAAGCATGATCTCGATCGTCTTGAACTGGATGCTCTGGAAGCCGGAGGCGGGAACCAGCAAGTCTCGAAATTCCAGAAAATCGAGCGGCGTCATCGTCTCGATGATGTTGATTTGTTCGATCAAGACGCGTTGAATGACCGTGATCCGAATCAGCCGACGGATGACTTGACCCATCTTCTTGTCTTCAACGACGGGATCATCGAAAACGTCGACCACGGATTCAAGCTCGTGAATGATCTGTTTGAACCACAGCTCATAGGCCTGATGCGTGATGATAAATAGCATTTCATCATGCGCTGGTTTGTTTCCCTCACGCCCGCTTTCGAGAAGCTGAGCGTCGAGGATTTTGTCGAGCTGCAAATATTCGCCGTAATAGATTCCAAGATCGTCGGGCATGACTTACCAGGATTCTCCAGGTTTTCGAACGGGCAAGGGTTCGTAGTCACCCCATTCGTAGGTCTTGGGGCCGAGTTTTTCTTCCGACTTGATAAATTCGTCCCATTTGAGTTTCTTTCCGGTGTAACAAGCTTCTCTTCCCATGATGGAAAGGAGCGTACTATTGACCATGTATTCGCCATTGTTGATCGGTTCGCCATTTCGAATGCTGTTGAATAGCTCCTGATGCTCGACGTCGTACATGCTGGGTTTTTTGCCGGTGAAGACTTTCTCGCCGTTGATTTTAAACTTCAAGACTTGAGCGTTCCCCTTGGTGCCGACGACATAATCATCGACGTCGTTAAAACAGCCTGCCATCTGACGACAATGTGAAAAGACTTTAGCCCCGTTTTCCCACTCGAATACCGAAGAAAAGTGGTCGTAAACGTTACCCCACTTTTTATTCGTTCGAACCAGCCGACCGCCCGTTCCATAACAGGTCATCGGCGGCTTGTCACCCATCAGCCACATGGCTTTATCCAGCGAGTGAATGTGTTGTTCGGCAATGTGATCCCCGGAAAGCCAAGTGTAGTAGAGCCAGTTGCGCAACTGATACTCCATCTGGCTCCATTCCGGGTCTTCACCGCGATGCCAGAGCGTACCCGTTAGATAATTTTCCTGAATGGTCTGGATGTCTCCAATCTCACCGTTAAGGAGTTGATCCATAACCGCATTAACGCCAACGTCATATCGCCAACAAAGTCCTGAAACAACGCTCAGTCCTTTTTCTTTTGCAATTTTGCAAGACTCCAAGACCGACAGCGTGCCAGGCACATCAACGCCAACGGGCTTTTCACAAAAAACGTGTTTGCCCGCCTCAACAGCAGCTTTCATTTGCATTGGTCGGAAATGAGGTGGCGTGGCTAACAGCACAACGTCGACACCCGAATCGACTAATTTTTGATAACAATCGAAACCCGTGAACATTCGTTCTTCGGGAACAAGCATTTTGTTAGGAACTTGCTCGTTCAACACGCGATGGCATTCCGTGATTCGATCCATAAAGGCATCTGCCAGCGCATGAATCTGGATATTCTCGTCCGCTTTGCATGCGTTTACCACCGCGCCAGTGCCTCGACCACCACAGCCGACAAGTCCGATTTTTAACGTGTCGGTTACGCTGTTGTGGAAACCAAACGCAGGCGAAGTGCTGGCCGCAATTGCGCCTGCGGCTGCGATTTTCGTAGTATTGGTGATGAATTCTCGTCGATTGGAGTTGGGTGCTTGCTTAGCCATGATTTCATTCCCGACATGTTGTGAGTTGACCCTCAGATGATAGTTTCTCAGCGGCCAATTTCGCAAGGTGACAGACGATTACACCATCGTACTCAGTTCACCTGAGTGAGCGTTCTTGGACAAGCAACCCGCCCCGACAAGTGTAAGGAATTCAAAAAAGGCCTATTCAGGCGTTTGCTGCGGCAGCCGTGAGGCCCACCGCAAAAAACAAGAGAGCCGCTAACAAATATAGGCAAAGTAGGGCGATGTTGATAATCACCAGTACTCCGACAATCTTAATGACAGTCGCAAGATTCCTGTTACCGCGATAAATCTCATTTGGATCCCCAGTCGCCTGCGCATTCTTGAATGCCTCGCCGGCACTCTTGCACGAAATACCGATCCAAATCGGTAACCAACCAATAATGATGCCGACAATCGTCAAGCAATATAAAGCGCCCAAGATAATGTTGGCCCAACCAATCAGCTGGAGCCATCCCGCGCAATGAACAAGTGGACTCAACATTTGGCCTACGACATCAGGCTGTGCGTGTTTCGGAGCCATCGGGGCTTGATAGGGTGTTGCCATCAATCTTCCCTTCAACACGGATTGTGCGAGTAAAAGGCCGAATTGTTTCCCGAAACATATTTGTTTGCTACACGCCTGAACGCCAAAGCCGTATTTTAAGCGGTTTAACCACGTGGCATCTTGTCAGGGGATTACCGATTTCTTCGAAACGAATTGTAACGCAAGATGGTGCGCATTCAAATTCGACGACGTGCCAGATGTTTTACACGGTGATCAACGAGGTACAATGGTCGGTTCAGCAGGAGGCCAGGGGAAGAGAGAAGCTTTAAATTGAACGGGAGAGCGAGCCTGAAATGAGCCGCATATTTCGCAGCAGAAGCATCATCCTCCCGAAACCAAAAAATGCGCGAATGATTCGGGGTGTTTTTAATTAAGCAATAAGTGTTCAACCCACGCGTTTTACGCGGGGGCGGGAGCCTCATCTTCAACCTAACGCGACACAAGGCCGCAAGAAAAGGTTTTGTTCAATTTTGAATACATGCGCACACATCACGCAGAAGTTTCGCTAGTCGCCTCTACCACTGTCGTCGATCCAACATTTGCTTGGCGGCAGGCAAAAGCTCGGTATAGAACCCGTGCTTGGGATGATGACCAGTCGAGTCATACTGAATAACTCGATTGGTATCCAAAAGTAGAAACCCCGGAATCATCGCGTAGCTTGCTTTATTGGTTAGCGTTGCGCCACCGCTGACGACAAATGTATTGGGATGACGATCCAATCTGAAATGCTTTCTCCAGGCTGCTAATTCTTCTGGCGAAGGACTTTCAAGCTGTAGGTCGTAGAAAATGATTTGGACGAAATTGATGTCCACCGAGTGGAGATCGTGTCCGGTGAATTGTTTGAAGTACTCATCAGCTGATTTTAAATCCGTTTGACTTGCGAAACCTTCGAACCCTCCATATTTGTTTCCGCCCGCGAACGCTTGACAGCCCGCGCAGGACATCGCGATGAATTCAATCAGGGTTGGCGTGTCTGGAAGTGAAGCGATTGAAAACTGCTTGCCCAAGTGATCAAAAAGATCCACGTCAGGAAACTTCTGGCCATGGACGGGCGGCCAGTTTTTGACTCGGACGGGAGCCGAAGCAAGGCCAGCCATTTTGGTCGGTGTTTCAAGTTCTGCCTTTCGCTCCCAGCCGTTTTTGGCAAGACCGTCTTTCTTCTTCGCCGGGTTCAAAAAAATAAATGCGGCAACCAGAGTCACGGCAAAAGTAACGGCGAAGAAAATGTTGCTGTTCATAGGATGGGTGTCACTTGTTGTTTACTGTCGACATTTCCTGTCCGCTACAAATGGCACCGGCCTCCGAAGTTTAGGTTTCAGAAGATTCGAGCTGCCGATTTTTCGATAAATATCAGCACGTCTTTTTTGGAACGACGGTAAACATGCAACAAACCAATACCTAATACAAACAAGACCCTCACAACCGGTCCGAGGAATTTGGGTAGCTAGGTCACGATAGCACTTTATGGTGTCACCGCGGACTTTAGTAAAAAACCAGAATCGACCAGTAATCTTGAATAAAGTGGATTGACCTCAACTTAATACGTTGCTAACTACTTGAGCAGTTTCGCTATCAACTCAATCTGAATGCAGGTCAATGCAAAAGCAAACTTCTCAGTTCTGGCAATCCGTATTCTTTGCAATACTAATCGCATTGATTGGCACGAACGAAAATACATTCGCACAAGCCACATTCATTGAAACGCCTCAATTGGTTCCAGTTTCGCCAAACCCAGGACGACAAACCAACAGCGGTTTTCAATCGTACGACAACGCGACGCCCGTGTTTGTCCAACCTACGATCAATACAGCTCAATATCCGGTCGTCCAGCCTGTGAACAACACGGCTCAATACCCGGTCGTTCAGGCTCAGTATGTTCAGCCCGTTCGACAATCGGCTGGCAATGACCCGTTTACACTTCAATCTCAGCCGACTATTGCAACGACCGCGGCTCCCTATCCCGGTCCCAACTACCGCGTGGCCCAAGTTCCTCAGCAGCAACCACAACCACCGCCATCACAGCTCATTCAGCCCGCGCAGTCCCCGCAATTCCAGGTTCCTCAACAAATTCCACCTGGCCTTACGCAAACGCCAGCCTATGTTCCGCAGAATTATGCGGCACCAGTTCCATTCAATCCTGGCTTCACAACTAATCCCTGCCAGCCTTGTTACATCGCATGTCCTCCTCAGCCGTTATGGGCTGCGCAAGGCAATGTCCTTTACATGACGCGGACAAAATCGTCGAGTTTTCCCCTGTTGATCGACGGTGGTGGTGCAACATTATTTAATGCCAACGAATTGGATTTTGGATGGAAAACTGGATACGATGTCGCCTTGTCGCGAAAATTTCGATCGGGAATAAATTTTGAACTGCGCTATTTCCAGATTGATGGATGGACGGCCGTTAACGGAGCACCCTATGCTGTGGGTGACGCGATTGCGACCAATCTTCCCACACCATTGATTGGACCGGGAACGATCGACTACGTTAGTGACTCATCCATTCACAGTTTTGAAATGAACTTGATCAATCAGGCACGGCTATCAGAAAAATTCCGGCTGTCGATTGGTTTTCGTTGGGTTGAACTCAGTGACAATTTGGTTCAGACATTTTCGCCCACAGGTTCGACATTCGACATCAACACCAACAACCACTTGTATGGATTGCAGCTTGGAAGTGACGGCGTGATTTTCACGTCAGCTGGTGGGGGATTCAACGTCGTTGTGTGGGGCAAGTCTGGAGTGTATGCGAATGTCGGTGACCAGTCCTCTGTCGTTAGCGGAGGTCCGGCGCTCTATGGAGGGCCTTCCGTTGCTAACGGGGCTCGCAAGACAACCGCCTCTTACATTGGCGAGTCCGGGTTGCTTGGCGATTTTCAGCTGACTCAGTGCATTTCGGTGATCGGTGGATACCAGCTTATCTGGATATCTGGAACAGCGTTGGCCGCAGATCAACTGCCAAATATGAGTTCTGCCCTCACAGGTCTTGACCCGACCGGTTTGGACCAAAGTGGCGCTTTCTACCACGGAGCATTCCTTGGCGTCGATGTTCGCTGGTAGACGTTGTCCTTAATTTCGGAGATCGTCGATACTCGGCAAGTTTGAATTGGCGATCGATCGTAAGGCTGTCTTACTAAACTCTACGGCGATCTACTTTTAGTCCCGAAGGGTCGGCCCCATGTCAGCCCAAGGCATCGCCCTGGGAAATGTACGAATAACAACATCAAGCCCCGAACGGGGCGGCCCTAAGAGCGTCTAGGAATGACCCGTTGGGCCTTGAAGTTGTGATGGTGATTCGGTTTCCCAGGCCGGTGGCGCCGGTGGCCTGGGCTAACATAGGATCGCTCCGTTGGAGCTGAACGTAAAATATTCTAACGTGAGCGGCATGAGCTAACGCCCAACCGCTTATGTTCTTAAAAAAGCCACACGTTGAATCGAAAATTAGCGCTGTCGAGCTAAATTGTGCAATTGGAAGGTAACAATCTCAATCGTTGGGAACTTCTGCAAGAATCCACTTGCAAATACGAACCAATAAAACAGGGGACTCGTCCACTACCCAAAAAGTGAGTTGAGACGAAATACTAGTGTCGATCGTAACTAAATTACGTGATGTGTTTTTGAGGCTGAGGTCCGGCGCGATCGAGGTGTCCAACCATCGTTACGAAAGAGTCGCTCGGGAGATCTGCGAACTGGGTAAAGATCATCATTCGCTGTCCGACGAAGACTTAAGAACGTATTGCGCTCGCCAGAAGCAGCAGATTGCCGAAAACGGACCAGCCCCGCATCTTGCCACTTTTTTTGCTTTGGTCAATGAGGTCGCTCACCGCACCGTGGGAATGAGGCCCTACGATGTTCAGGTCATTGCGGCAGTAGCTCTGCAGCAAGGCAAAATGGTTGAGATGCGAACGGGTGAAGGAAAAACCTTGGCGGCCGTTGCACCCGTTTGTCTGCATGCGATTGCCGATCGTGGATCACACGTATTGACGTTTAACGACTACCTCGCTCAGCGCGATGCTGAATGGATGGGGCCAATTTATGAGTTCATGGGGTTTAGCGTCGGCTTCGTCGCTCAAGGTATGTCGCCTGAACAACGCCGTGCCGCTTATGCCTGCGATGTCACTTACGTAACCGCCAAAGAGGTCGTATTTGACTATTTGAGAGATCAGCTGTGCTACCGCGTTAGCGATCAAGTGCAACGCGGATTTTATTTTGCAATTATTGACGAAGCCGACTCAATGGTGATCGACGAAGCCAGAATTCCGCTGGTTATCGCGGGTGAAGATAATCGAGAAGAAAGCGACCTTTATCGATTTGCCGACCATATTCGTAAGTTGACGCCAGAGGATCACTATTCGATTCAACAAGGCATGCGTAATGTCAACTTCAGTGCGGCAGGCCTTGATCTATTACAACATCGACTCAACTGTGGCGACTTGTTCGATGAATCCAACATTGATTTGCTGACTCGTTTGAACCTTGCCCTTCAAGCCGAAACGTTGCTGAAAAAAGATGTTGATTATATTGTCC
>JAHEJI010000065.1:8592-26122 GCA_024638965.1 Planctomycetaceae bacterium | reverse complement strand
TCGATGGAAAATACTTTGGTAGCTTCTGACTTTTCTTTGTCGCCTCACAATTGTGCTTATTTTGTACTTGAAATGTGTTCAGTATTAGCTGACCTAAGTGCCCATCGGTCACCGTGAGACTTCCTCAGCGAATCCCAATTGCTCCGAAAAATCGGACGGCTCCAGCTGGTGTGCCAGCGCAAATCCTTTTGTTGTAAGTGAAAAATCTCGCTGCAGGTGATGCATCACCAAACCGGCCTGACAAAGCTGTCGGAAACCGTCCAAAAATCGGATCGAACGTTCTGGTTCTGACTTCCGCCTGAAGATCAACCATTGGTCCTGATTGAGCTCAACGCACACCCCCAAAAGTCGCTCGGTCGAGTCAAATGCCTCTTTGGAACCTCGAATTTCAATGATTCCACGATCCCTGGCTGCGATGAGAATTGCCATTGCTTCATCCGAACACTCTTCGATTGGATCCGCAGTACCGCACATGGACATCGAACAGAGAGTGGCAAATCCAATGATTGTCGCCGTCCCTTCGTTTAGTTCCTGCCAGAGCGTTTGCTGTCGGTCATTGTCCGAGCCAAGATGGCGGCGAAGCATCGCAAAATCCTCCATCGATAAGAAAATGTCGGTTTTTGTTAGACAAGAGTTCAATTCACATCATTGTGACAAACTCGTTCAACCCTGTCTTTAGTCAAAATCTGCACGAATCAACTTAAAATCCTCTAATACAATGAGGAGAATTCCGTTTCCTAATATTGGGGAACGTAATAGTAATTGGTTGCGTCCACCTTTTATGGAAGATGGGACAGATCAGTCAGTCCGAAATTGAACCTTCAGCCTTGTCGGAGCCTTCGATGCATTACTCGCTTCTATTCCGCCCACTTATCGTCGCTTTAGCGATCGCGCCTGCTTTGTTGTGGAACGGAAATTGCAATGCCCAATCCGCACAAGATATTCAGTTCGTCGAACAGTACGCCTTGAGTTCTGATCGCGAAAGCACGCTCAAACAGCTCGTACCTGGCACGGAACCCTATTATTACTATCACTGCCTCCATTATCTGACCACTGAGCAACTCACTAAAGCCGAAGAGATGCTTAAACCCTGGATCAAGCGATTGGGGAAAACAAAGCGCGTCAAGCTCATTCAAAACCGTCTGGCACTGCTGAAGTACGGTGACGATCCCCAATCGACACTGGATTACCTCCGCAAAGAACTTAGTCTTAACCTGAACCACCAACGCCAGATTCCCCAGACGCAACGCGACTTGCCCACAAAACTTAACCCAAGCCTGATTGACATCCAAAAGCGTGTCCGGGCCGTACTAAACAGTCGGAACACTGACCGTTTTACCGACGCCGGATTGGAATTGCTGGCAGATCAAAAGCTTACAAAAGTTCAGCGGAGACATCTTCTCCAACGACTTCAGGTGCCGGACTATCCCGGGCTGGTCAAGTTAATCGTGGCCGACTTGAAGGAAAGAGACAGTGGCGGTTTTGGTCGAATCAATATCCATCGCGAGTTAACCCTCGAGCAGCTCGACGAATGCGCGAAATTGTTACCAAAACTGATGGACAACAATTCCTATGTAGAAACCTATCTATCGAAACTTCATCCGTCCAGCGACGTCAATTGGCGCGAAGAGCCAGCAGAACATCGCGCGTTTCTGGATCGACTCTGGAGTTTTGTGAAACCCCTCAGCCCGAAGTTCAACTCTCTGAAAGCCTGCATTTTGTATCGGCAACTTGAGCTGGATCGAAATCAAGGGATTTACGACAGAAGCAAATTCATCAGCTACTTGAAACTCCCGCGTCAAATTGGCTATGTCAATCCGCAACTCGTGAAATCCGTTGATTCACGTGACCATATTGTCAATCTGAGTGCCGATTATCGTGCGCAGATTCTGCTGGTCCCCATCATCAACGATGAACCGCTGGTGAGAGATTACTTGCAACGTTCTCTTCGCGATGCGAACGACGAAAGCCAGTTTCGTCCTTATGTTCGAACGGAATATCTCAAGGTTCAGTTTGCAACCGTCAAAATTCTTAACGGACTGGGCGACAGCGAGAAGTGGGCTTCGTATCTGACTCCGTCGGCTTATCAACAATTAGTCGATCGGATTGATTTGGATTTCGCCCGCACCAACCCGAAATACTTTGAGATTGAACAACCGGTTGAATTGGAACTCCACACCAAAAACGTCAAGAACCTGATCGTTAAGGTTTTTGAGATCAATACGTTTAATTATTACCGAAAACAGGGTCTCGAAATCGACACGAACATTAGCCTGGATGGTCTGGTTCCGAACTTTGAAGATACCTACGAATACGAAGACGCCCCTGCCCTTCGAGTCAAACGAAAATTCAAACTGCACCAGATCAAAGGTCCCGGTGTCTTCGTCGTTGACTTTATCGGGAACGGAAAAAGCAGTCGGGCTCTCATCCGAAAAGGACGATTGTCCATGATTGGCGACGTCACCGTGGCGGGTCACCGCTTTAAAGTCGTTGACAGTAGCGGCGAGCATTTGAAACAAGCCAATCTCTGGATTGCAGGTCGGCGACACAATGCTGACAAACAGGGGCAGATTCTGGTTCCTTTTTCCAATGCGCCGGGGCGTCAATCCGCAATTATCAGTCACGGGAATTTCAGTTGTTTGCAAGCATTTGACCAGCTTCCCGAGACCTACAGCCTTGAAGCCGCGATGCTGGTCGATCGCGAATCTTTGTTGCGAAGCAATCAGGCTGAAATCCTGATCCGCCCTTCGCTCTCCATTTCAGGACACCCCGTTTCAACCGAGTTGATGCAGGATGCACAACTTGAAATCATTACTCAAAACCTCGACGGTCTCTCACAAACCAAGATGGTCAAGGATCTCAAGTTTGGAGCCAACGCCGAGACGGTTTGTAAGTTCCTGGCACCACCACGACTCAAGAATTTGAATTTCAAGCTGACCTGCACCGTCAAGAACCTCAGCCAAAACCGCAAAGACAATCTCGCCGTTGAAAAGAGTTATTCGATCAACGAAATTGATCGCACCGATGAAATCCAGGACGTTCATTTAACTCCGGCCGACACTGGTCATTACCTGGAAGTGCTTGGGAAATCCGGTGAATCGCGCGCTAAACAAGCGGTACGTCTGTCGGTCCTTCTCAATGGATTCAAGGAACCCGTTGATATGGACCTGCAGTCGGACGCTAACGGCCGAATCGAGTTGGGCAAACTTGCCAACGTCAATCTCATCAAAGCCACGCTCGTTGGCGGTTCCCAGCGCGCGTGGGAATTCCGTAACGATCTACAAACCTATTACCAGACCATTCACGCAGTAACGGACCAGGAGATCGTGGTGCCGGCTTTGGAAAGCATTGACGCTGCCGATCGTGACAAATTGTCTCTGTTTGAAATACGGAGTGGCAGGTACACCCATGATCGTTTCAATGCGATCAAGGTTGCAAATGGACTCATCACGATCACCGGACTTGCACCCGGAGACTATCGTCTGCGATTGAAACCGACCAATCACTCCATCGACATCCGAGTTACTGAAGGCAAGCCATTTGAACACGTGTTGATTGGAAAACATCGACAACTCGAAGCCCGCGGGGGGCAGCCTGTTTACATTTCCAATGTCAAAACAACCGACACGGAGGTTCAACTGGATATCGCCAATGTGAATGACTGGACGCGCGTACACATCATCGG
Source organism: Planctomycetaceae bacterium (assembly GCA_024638965.1). GTDB lineage: Bacteria > Planctomycetota > Planctomycetia > Pirellulales > Pirellulaceae > Mariniblastus. The sequence goes on along the minus strand of JAHEJI010000065.1, from coordinate 22,437 downwards.
CACTCGATACATGCCCCGGTTCGGTGCCTATGGACTGTTGAATTCCATTCGCGATATTGAGCCTTCGATGTATATTCCGCCCGTTCGCCGGAGCGTTTACATGGCCGGTCGAGCGATTGGCGACGAATATCAATACATTCTTGATCGAAAGTATGCTCAAAAGTATCCCGGCAATTTGCTCGAGCGACCTTCGCTGTTGCTCAACCCATGGGAACTTCGTTCGACCCAAAATCAGCTTGAAAGTCTGGATCAGGGAGACGACTACGGCGGAGTCGGAAACGAAGCCGACAAAAAAGCCGGCCGTAAGGGTGGCCAAGGTCAACGCGGTACCGCCAACGCGGATTTCGCGAATCTGGATTTTCTATCGGAAGGCTCAATGGTGTTGGCCAATCTCAAACCTGAAGCCGATGGCAAAGTCAGAATCGACCGCAAACTATTTGGCGATCATCAACATATTCGTTTGCTGGTTCTCGATGCGTTCTCCACATCTGAACGCCGCGTCAATCTTGCTGTTCAAGATCGAAAAATTCGTGATTTGCGATTGGCGAACGCAATGGATCCAGGACAGCATTTCTCGCAAAGCAAACAGGTTGATATTCTGTCGGCCAACGACCTTTTCGGAATTGACGACATCCTGTCCGCCAAGTTTCAACACTACGACGACCTCGGTGACGTTTACCGGTTGCTTAACACACTAAATGGTGGCGGGCTGAATGAATTCGAATTCATCCTCGGATGGTCCGATTATGACGACGAGAAAAAATACGACTTGTATTCACGGCATGCCTGCCACGAACTCAACTATTTCCTGTTCAAAAAAGATCGAGAGTTCTTCGATTCGGTCGTCTTCAAGCATCTTGAATTCAAACGTGACAAGACTTTTATGGACCGCTGGTTGCTTGATGAAAGTCTGGCTGAATTCATTGATCCATGGAAATATGCAGAACTCAACATCTTTGAGCGTATACTGCTTTCCCAAAAGTTCGAAGAATTCCGACCTGACATCGCTCGCAATGTTCGCGAAACGTATTTACTATCGCCAACCCCACGGGCCCAGTTCGGCTTTTTGTTTGATACTGGCATCCAGCAAAGTATTAACTTCGGCGAGGGTGACGAGGAAGCCGACAATTTCTATCGTTTCAAATCCGAATTGCTGGAGGGCAAATCAGCGGAACTGGGCGACGAATTGGCTAGAAGGGGCCGCATAACAGCGGGAGCGGGACGCGGCAGAGATCGAGCTGGCGCACCGATGGAATCTGCGGCCGAGGGTGAGGCGTTTGATGTAAAAGCCGACGCGGACTCTATCTCTCTGGATTTTCAGGCCAAGGGAGAGTCAAACCGGCAATTGAGTTTGAAGCGTAAGCAAGCTGCCGACAAATCTATTGCCGGGGGCGAAGTCTTACTTGGCGAAAAACTTGCCAAAAAACCTGTTCCGGCAACGCGAATGCTAACCGAAGAGCGATCGCGTACGCTTCAGGATGGTACCATCGAGAAATATTCGCTGGCAGTTCCACGTTCAGAAACTGTTCAAATGCTGGGACTCCGCGAAAAGTCCAAATCGCTTTATCTGCGTCTGGGTCAAACCAAAGAATGGGTGGAAAACAACTACTGGAAACTGCCCCCGGATCAACGAACCGCCGATCGGGTACTGACCAACCAGTTTTGGCGAGATTATGCCGATTACATTGAAGGCCCATTTATCTCGCCCAATTTTGCAGAAGCCAATCGCAATCTGACCGAAATGATGTTAGCGCTTGCTGTGATCGATCTACCATTCAAAGGCCCAGAGCATGAGTTCGTCTACGACGATGCTCAAATGAAGTTGACGACAGACGGACCGATGATTGTACTGCATCAACAAGTGCGACCAACCGTTTTTGATCGTCAGAACACGACGATTCTCGTGAGCGAGAACTTTTTCCAAAAAAATGATCGCTACCGGTACGAAGACGGCGTGCAATTTGACAAGTTTGTATCAGGAGAGTTTTCAGCTCACACGCTGTATGGGGCTCAGGTTGTAATTACGAATCCAACCTCGACGCCCCAAGCCATCGACTTATTGATTCAACTGCCGAGCGGTGCAGTGATCGCCGGCGGTTCCCAGGAAACACGGACCATTCCAATCGATCTGGCGGGTTTCAGCACGCAAACGTACGAGTACTTTTTCTACTTTCCAGCTCCAGGAAACTTCACTCATTTCCCGGCACATGTTTCTGCGGACGAAAAAGTACTAGCGGTGGCTGACAACGTTGAATTTAATGTGACGGACAAACCGGCAAAGCTCGACAAGACGTCCTGGGCCTACGTTTCTCAAAACGGGTCAGAGGATGAAGTCATCGAGTTTATTAACAAAAATAACGTGCTCCGTCTTGATCTCGCCCAGATTGCTTTTCGAATGAAAGACAAATCGTTCTTTGAGCGGGCAATTGAGACCCTCAAGACCCGATACACCTACGATCATACGATCTGGTCGTATTCGGTTTTGCACAACGAGCCATCTGCGATTCGCGAATTCCTTAGCCATGCGAGTTCGTTCATCAGCCAAACCGGAATCAATTTCGATTCCGAGTTACTGACAATCAATCCGATCGACCGGAAATGGCATTTCCACAGCGAATTTTGGCCATTGGTTAACGCTCGCGCACATCAAGTGGGGCCGAAACGAAAAATATTGAATCCAGAGTTACACCGCCAGTATCACCGATTGATGAACGTGCTGTCGAACAATCGGGATCTGGACGACGACGATTACCTTGTCGTGACTTACTACATGCTGCTTCAGGATCGTATCGACGAGGCGATCGAATATTTCGCCAAAGTCGACGTTGGCAATGTTAGCAGCGACATGCAATACGACTATTGCGACGCTTTTCTTGATATGTATCGCGAAGAGCCTGAGTCTGCTGCCGGCAAGGCCGAAAAATGGGCCGACTATCCGGTTGTCCATTGGCGGAAACGATTCCAGGAAATCCTGGCACAAGTTGAAGAAATTCGTGGCGGAGACGTGGAAGTCACTGACGACGAAAACAACCGGCAACAACAAACCGAACTTGCCTCTTCGGCCCCGAGTTTTGATTTTGAAATCGAATCGCGAAAGGCAACCGTCAACTTCCAGAATGTCAAAACGTTGACGGTCAATTATTACGAGATGGATATTGAGTTGTTGTTCAGCCGTCGCCCATTTGCACAAGACGAGCTTGACGGTTTCTCGATGATTCGGCCCAATCTAGTCCAAAACATCGATTTGCCCGACGTCGAGCCTGGCAAACAAGGGACTCACGATTTTGAATTGCCGGCAGAACTGGAAAACAAGAATATTCTGGTCGAAATTGTCGCTGGCGATCAAACGAAGTCAAAACCATACTTTGCCAATTCGCTTGGAGTTCAGCTGATCGAAACTTATGGTCAACTTCGAGTGTCGGGCAAAGAAAGTGCCGCACCAATTTCCAAGGCCTACGTCAAAGTTTATTCAAGGCACCAGGACGGTTCCGTCAAGTTCCACAAGGACGGCTACACCGACCTCCGGGGACGCTTCGATTACGTCTCGCAAAGCAACAATTCGATCGACGGCGTGGCCAAATATTCGATTCTAATCATGCACCCCGAAAACGGTTCTGTGATCAGACAGGCTATGCCTCCGCAGGAGTAACGTTGATCGAGTCTGGGACAGACTCGGCTACTGTACGTCAGCCTGCCCCAGGCGGACACGTGTCTGGGACAGACTCGGCTACTGTACGTCAGCCTGTCCCAGGCGGTCACGAGTCTGGGACAGACTCGGCTACTGTACGTCAGCCTGTCCCAGGCGGTCACGAGTCTGGGACAGACTCGGCTACTGTACGTCAGCCTGTCCCAGGCGGACACGAGTCTGGGACAGACTCGACTGCTGTACGTCAGCCTGTCCCAGGCGGACACGTGTCTGGGACAGACTCGCCTACTGTACGTCAGCCTGTCCCAGGCGGACACGGGATTCTTTTTCTTTGCCAAGAAAGCCCATCAAGTCACCGACACCCATGCCTCGGCTGGCTTTTTGCTTGCCAAGTGCACCCATCACAAGAAATTGAAGGGTCCGCAATATTGTAACGGATTGTCCGGCTTGATCGAGTCGATATGCGCAAACATTAAGAAAAGCAGAGCTGGGGTGACGATAGAATCTCGCTGGACATTGGAAGAACTCGTTCCTGCATCAATCGACGTATCAATCAAGCGTCCCAACCTCCAGGTTGCTCATTTCCATCGACTCGCCGCGATCGGGAATAATCACCGGTCCGATTTTTCGCAGTTCCAACTTTTCCTTGAATGGCTCTGCCCCGTCCATTTCACAATGAACGAGAGCAACTTTCTTAAGATTGCCGTCGACGTGAGTTTGGCGTGCCCATTCGAGCAATTCTTTTTGGTCGGCATGTCCGCTGCTTCCCTCAAGCCGTGCGACATTCGCTTTGACCTCATATTCCTCGCCAAAAATCTTGACCACATCCTTTGACTTATCAATCAAAATCCGGCCCAATGTGTGTGGAGCCTGGTAGCCAGCGAAAAGGATGGTCGTATTGGTTTTGGAAATGTTGTTTTTCAAGTGATGTAGAATTCTGCCCGCTTCGCACATCCCGGAAGCACTAATAATGATACAGGAATGCGGGTAGCTATTGAGAGCCTTTGAATGTTCGGCTCTTCGCACGTAGTGTAGCTCGTTGAATTTCAGGGGATCTTCATCGTCTTCGTTCAAAATCGCGTTGATCATTTCCTGGTCAAAACACTCGACGTGCTCCCGGAATACATTGGTAGCATTGACGGCAAGCGGGCTGTCAACGAAGACTTTCATGTCTTTCGGCAGTTCACCTGCTTCCGACAAGAGGTTCAAACGATAGACAATTTCCTGGGTCCGTCCGACGGAAAATGCGGGAATGATTAACTTGCCGTTCGCGTTATAGGTATCATGGGCAGCTTCCTTCAGCGTCTGTTTGGCATCTCCACCCTTGGGATGAATACGGTTGCCATAAGTCGCTTCCATAATCAGGTAGTCCGCGCCTTTCACCGTCACTGGGTCACGCAGAATCGGCATTTTCGGACGACCGATATCCCCGCTGAATATCAGACGAGTCTGTTGGCCTTCGCCATGTTCCGGGTCGAAGACGAGTTCAACAATCGCGGCCCCGAGCATGTGACCCGCGATATGAAACTTGCAGTGAACTCCTTCGATGGGAGAAAACTCGTAGCCATATTCAGCCGAACGAAACTGTTTGAGCGTTTGAACTGCATTTTCGGTCACGTACAGCGGCTCAAAGGGTTTTTGTTTTTTCCTGGCACGTTTCTTGTTGACGTACTTAACATCACTTTGCTGAATTTTTGCACTATCCAGTAACATATAGGCTGCCAGATCACGGGTCGCGGACGTGGAATAAATGGGTCCGGTAAAACCCGCGCGAACGAGAGAGGGCAAATTGCCACTATGGTCGATGTGCGCGTGCGAGAGCACAACCGCATCGACACTGCCGCCTTTGAAAGGCAATTCGCGGTTGCGCTGAAAAGCCAGTTTTCGTTTGCCTTGATAAAGCCCGCAATCAAGGAGCAGTCTTTTGTCGCGGTAATGAATTAGATGCATCGATCCGGTAACGGTTCGTGCTGCACCCCAAAATTCAACTTTCATGATTGAGTTTAGTTTAAGTAGTTTCGGGAATGAAATCAGACCGATATGATCCGCGGGATTGAGCCAATTCACAAGTACGGATCAACCGCGAAAAACTGCAACGCCGAATTGATGATCAAAGCGGCGGTCGTTTGTCCAAGTTATGGCAGGTAAACGAAAACCGTTTTTGGCATTGGTGTGAACCACCCTGCCCTGATACCGGCAGCCCGCAGTGCACCTCCGATCCAGCAATTGCAGGTGTTGAAGCAATGAAAAGATCCCTTCGCTTCAAAAAAAGCATCACTCGCTCCATACGCAGCGTCGGGAATCTTGAGGTAACCACCCGATTCACTCAACTCAAAAGTCCTCTCGATATACTCGATCAGATCTTCATATTGTTGGTTGGAGATCTTTACGCTCCTAAAGTCGACACTGTCGACAGGTTCACTTCGAAAACCAACATGCATCACGGTCGTTGAAGGAATAAACAAGGCATTTGTCGCCGTCGAGATTCTAAAGTCTGCCCACGTTGGCGTCTCGACATAGAAACGACGATCTCCCCATCCAAAAGCAACATGAGTCGTATTGGGGTCTCGGGATCTAAAATCGCCGTCCGAAAAACGAACACGCCAATTTATGTTTTCCGACTGAACCGGGAGTACAATATCCGCGTGGAACGCATCGGAGTAGACAAAAATCTCGATTCCGTCCGTAGTCGATGTGAAATTGTTGTTGACTGGGATCAAGCCGATTAGCACCGCGACAACGTAAACTGAAAATAAGAACACAATCGCTTTCGCCAATCGTTTTAACCAGCGAATACAGCGCCGTTTAATACTCGGATTAGCCGTCTCAATCGTTTCGTCAATCTTCGTTTGCATTTGCAGCAAAGACTTGCGGTGAGTTGTGGATGGGTATTCTACGAATGGGCCTTTGAACCAGTTCACACCGACGGCAAAATGTTTGTCATTCGAATGGATGGACACGAAATTGTGACCGATTTTCCATCAAAGAAGGGGGCAGCGCCAAGATCCGGATTGCGTCGCCAATTAACCGAGCCAATCAGGTTCCCAATACCAACTGTTGGCGTCCATCCAGTTCGGGTTTTGCGTCGTGCCTGGCAAAATCACTTCATCTTCTTCAACAACGATGAACGGATCCGTGGAGTAGCGGTCATTCGGATAACAGAACTGTGAACTCGATTTGTCACAAGGTGCAAACGGATCTTCAGACGGGTCAATTATTTCCGGACCGGTTGGATCCGAAATACCAACACCATCAATTCGATAATTGAGCAGGGGAACTGCCAACAGGGACGGCCTTCGATCGACCGATGTGGGAAGGGTCAAATGGACGCGTATCGAATAGCTGCCCGGTCGAAGGATAACACTCTGAGAAGTTCGTGTTTCGTTGGGTCGCGTCGCGACTCGGTACTTCGCGTTTCCGTCTTCGTCGTAGACGGTCATCCAGACGGTGGCATTCGGCGTGATCGACTGACTCATTCCCGTCAACGCGAAATGGAAAAGTTGTGTCCGGGCCACATAGAGAGTATGAGCTTCAGTGCGATTGGCTGTGCTAAGTCGTCCCGTCCCTAACGTTGCCAGTGAACCGACTGGGGCATTGAATGCGATATTCAAGTCGTAGTTGCCTGCATCGAACCCAAATCCCGCTCGATCAGGAGTAACAGACACGAAGTACTCGTCTTCCGGAATGATTCCTTGAAACTTAATGAGCAGCTCTCCGTTACCATTAACTTTGACCTGACCCGAAACCGAATTCAGTGATGAATCAAAAACTCGAATATCAGAAATCAAACCCGATTGCTCCATTGCATTGATCCTGATCATCATGGTTGAAGCCAAAGCTCTGAACTGGTAATAGTCAACATCGGTTGCATCGGAAATGCTGCCTTGAACGCGATAGTCGTTGTGAGCGGCTGCGTTGGGAGACGGTTCAAGGACCGTTGCCGTGGCGGGAGTATCATTCGTATGCAAGTTGTTTCCGTCTTCGTCAACCAAATCATCTTGAATGGCTGCGTTCAGGTCATTGAGAAACAGTTCTTGCACGTCGCCTTGCGATAGAAATCCATAGTTTCGCCGGATCGCAGTTTCAATCAAATCTTGGCCCTGCATCACATTCCCGTCGATGGTCGTTTCCAACGCGTAACTTCCGAAGCGATTCTCTGAATTTCCCAGGGACTCAACTTTGACAAAATAGTGTTGGCTATCGTCGACGTTGTTCAGCTGGAACAAAATGTTCGATCCTGTAGTGGACGACTCGGTAACCGAACCGAATTCGTTACCATCCCCGTCAAGAACAGTCAGTCTTCCACGTACAATGCTCAAACTATTTGAGATTAATCGAAATGTGATCGAGCCGTTGTAGCCTGAATTGGGGCGAATGGAAAAAAAGTCGACATCCGCAGGGCCGCCGATATCGCCAAACACAGCCAGTGGAATAATTCCATCGATACTGCCTGTGTTGCGGATTTCAACGGCCGACTCAATCGAGTTATTTTCGTCACCATTCAGGTCGTATTGGTCAAGAGCCCGATCACCATACAGCGCCTTGATGTCCAGGATGTCGCCCGCACTCAAGGTCTGATTCAAAGCCGTTGGATGCATCACCGAGATCGGGTCCGTCGAATGCTCAAGACCCAGGACATGGCCAATTTCATGAAGGGCAACGGCAAAAAACTGATCCGTGTCAACCCATTCCGCATTGCTGTTGAAGAGGATATCGCCGGCCCAAGTACCGGTCATCAAGTCATTGTGAGGTACGGCAACCGCGAAAACGTCGCCTGCCATCGGCACGGCCCCAACTCGAGTATCTCCAAATCGGAGATCACCCTGTGTCGCGCCGCGAACACCAAAATCATGCCCTGGATCTGGATCAAGCCCCGGTGAATCGGAAACCAGCCCGACGTTGATACTCGAATGCTGAGCCCACGTTTGAAAGGCTTTTAAGATATTTTCTTGCAGTTGCGTTTCCGTCAGCAGATGGCCAAAAGTTTCGTACAGCGAACTGTCGTATCGGGAGATCTTGGTCCCATCCCGAGGAAAGCTGACCGTCAACCTGCTGGCTGTCTCCCAGAGTCCGTATTCGTTGTCATTACTGGATTCCCCGAACCCCTGTTGAAATGCCCCGTTTACGGACGCTGACAGGGGATCCTGCAGGTGCGTATCGTTTTCGACCAAAAACCCGGAAGTGTTCATGATATGCCTTTTTGCCCAGTTGCCGGGGAATTGGTCATTTTTGACCCATATACCCCTTCTCTTGGTATAGCCTCTTCAGCCTCCACCGTCCGCCACTCGATTCATCATTTTCCCGAATTCTGAGCCCACACCTCCTGCAGTTTCGTAATGGCGTTCACAATCGTGGAAAAAGCCTCGTCTTTACTTACCGGCAAGATGTCAGGGTCATTTCGTAACATTCTCAAAACCAGAGATGGGTCCTTCAGAGCTGCCTTCGCAAACAGCGAAATAGCTCGTTTCTTGTCTTGTGCTTCAATTTTTGAGGTTTGTGCATAAATACCCGCGACTCGATAGAGCGTATCGGCTGAAGAATCCAAACGAAGTGCGGTTTCAGCATCTTCGATCGCGGGTTCACGCTTTCCGGTTCGGGCCAAGAGTACGCCACGGCCAGCGAGGAACTTGGGATTCACCCTATCAATCTCAATTGCTTGATTCATGAATTCGATCCCGGACTCCGTGTCATCGAGAATTTCAGAATAAACCGAAGCGATATTGTTACAGGCTGTCGCCGATCTCGGATTAATTTTTAGCGCTCGCTCAAAATCTTCGATCGCGTCTTCCGGCGCGTTCTTTGCCTTTTGAGCACCACGGGCGAGACAGCTTTTTTCGTCGCTTGGTTCCGTGTCAAGAAAGGCTTCATAGTCTTTTTTAGCACCTGCCTCGTCGCCCAAAAATTTTCGAATGCGACTACGTAAGAGCAACGCTCTGGTTTGCTGGGCGCCTAAATCGATTGCCCGGTCGAATTTAGCTTCCGCGTTTTTGAAATCTCGGTTCTTATACAAGGCAAGCGCGTAGTTGAGCGTAATCGTCACGTCGTTAGGCAACAGTCGATCCGCCAGTTTCAAATCATCCAAAGCGCCTTCGAAATTGCCTTGCTCGATCTTGGAGTTACCGCGGCAAAGTAGGGGTAAACTTGAAGTGGGGTCAAGCGATCGGCAGACGGTGTAGCAAGATTGTGCTTTTTCGAATTTCTTCAACATTGTACAAGAATGGCCCAGCAACAGCCAGGCGTCGAAGTCACCCTTTTTTTCTTCCACAAGTTTGTCAAAGATTTGCTCTGCTCTATTCGAATTCCGCTGGATTAACAGGTAAGCGGACAACAATCTATCTGGTCGATTGTTTGACGTCACTGCCTTGTCAACGGGAATTGCTAACGAACCCTTTTCACCCGTTAGCGCGCGCAAGTTTTGTTGTTGCGTAACAAGACATTTTTTTGACAGATTTTTCGGCCAAAACGAAACTGCGCATTGGTTGTGCATGAATGCCATTCGTAAATATTTCTTGGACTCGGGCAACTTTGTGAGTGCGAGTCGTGCAGACGCTTCCGCAAGCCAGAAATGAAGCTCGGCAGCAGATGTTAGCTCCGTCCTCGCTTCATCGGCTTCAAGTCGTCCAAAGTACGATTGTGCAATAAGATCATCGGCGTTGTGCCACATGTTTTGCTTAGCGATTTGATTGCCTTTTAGGATCGCATCTTCGAAATAGCTTCGATCGACAAACGATCTCGCGGTGGCGAAAACAGGATTCAGCGACTGGGCCAATTCGATGTGGTTGTTCTTCTGAGCAATCGCATCTAGTCTGTCGAGTTCCGCCTTGACCATGAAAAACGCAGCGGCGATTGCGATCATGACTACGGAACAAGCTGCAAGGATTGTCGACGCGGATGAAATCCTGGGATTGCGTTTTGCCCATTTTTGCACGCGGTTTTTGAGACTGCCTTTGGGAGCGGTTTGTAGTGGTTGAAAATTCAGATGGCGATCCAGTTCACAGGCCAGCTGATGACCGTCTTGAAATCTCTTGGCCGGGTTGGGATCCAAACACGTTTCGATAATCGCAGAGAGATCTTCGCCAATCTTCGCTCGCTTCGTCTTCGGCACGACGAATGGAACTTCCTTTTGTTTCGCCAACGACTCTAGCGAGTATTCGTGGTCGCTGAAATCTGATTCGTAGGGGAGTTTCCCTGTCAAAACCTCATATAGCATGACGCCTGCAGAATAGACATCGGCGGTCGGTTGCAGCTCACCCTCCTCACGCTCCAATGCTCGAAGATGCTCGGGTGCCATGTATGGCAACGTCCCGCCGATGTGGTGGCCTATATTTTCCTGGATCGAATAACCGAGATGGAAATCGAGAATGACGGCCTTGCCATCGTCGTCAACCAATATGTTTGCTGGCTTGAGATCACAATGAACAATTCCCTTTTGATGGGCATAACCAAGCCCTTCAGCAGCTTGAAGCATAAAGTTAGCTGCGAAATGTTGTAAAGTGTGATTCTGGTGAGCTGAAGTTGGCTCGTCGTGCAAGCGTTGACGCGATCGAAAACACTGCGCGTCGTTTTCATTGCAAATGGTCTCCGCAACCGTCAACTCACGCTGTTGCGTGACGGTTTGAACCAGCGCATTGCTCGCGATCGAAAATCGTTTGGCCGCCTGTTTTCCACATTGGCGAAGAATGTCTTCTAAAGTTGCCACTCCAAGCAAAGGCATACAAATCGCCTGCAAGTCGCCAGTTCGATGAACCGAATGAATTGGCACAATGTTGGTGTGTTGTAGTCGAGCTAACAGTCGGTGTTCATCGGTAATCGCGCTGGTGAATTTGAGAACCACGAGTCGCCCGGCAAGATCGCCTTGTTGAGCCAGAAAAACCTTGCCAAAAGCACCATCACCCAGCTTTCCAACTAATTCGAACCCCAGAAACGATTCCCCAACTTTGGGGAAAACAACGGGTGTACGCGATTCAGGACGGAACTGAGTTGTGGATCTGCGACGATCGCTTGGATGAGCACTCGGCTGAATGACGGGCCAGCCTGTTGAATCGATATCGTATTGTGCGCACAAAACGTCTGGCACTAAATTTTCGCCTTGTCCGCTCCGGAGTCGATACTCTTCGAAAACGACCGCTTTTTTGGCGTGAGAATGATTGACCAGGATAGGAAATCGTCGGAAATAATCGGCAGCCGAACATTCGCGGCTGTTTTCAATCCTGAATTCCATGTCGCTACGTACAAGTTCCGTCAAGACTTCAAGATAATTTGGATCCGCAGGATCAGGCAGAAAATCCTCGAGCGCGGCTGATTCGTTCTCAAGCCAACATGTTTCGAATTCGAAGAGCACTTGCTCAAGTGTTGCGCGCATGGGAATGGATTTCATGGTTTATTCTTCAACAGAATCTTTCAGTTTCTTACGGAAATTCTGAAGAATACGCTCGACTGAACGTTTCGCCCGTTTCGTTTTTTCGGCAATTTCATTTACTTCAAAACCTTCGATTCGCAGCCGGACAATCTCCCTCTCGATTTCAGGCAAGCCACCGAGAATTTCTTCAACGGTCATCCGCAGAATGATTAACGCTTCATTTTCGTGACTGGACCGCGTGTGTTGAGACTCATCAAGCGGGAGGGTCTTTGCCACATCACGTTTGGCAGCCCGATGCCGAGTTGCCCGCGATCGCAATTTATTCAACGAGATGACCAGTAATAGATTCCACAAATCTTCGCCGTCAGAAACATTATATTGACCATCGGTCACTCGCCGAAAGAAAGTGCGGAACACGGATTGAACCACGCCTTCCGGGTCGACACGGACAGCCATTTTTTTGTCAGTTTGTTTTTCTGCAAGACTCTGCAACCGATGAGCGTAACGCAAATAGAGCGCCGTGGCCGCATCATCTTGACCGGCTCGGCAACGACTTAACAATTCATCGTCAGCAAACTGTTCGAAATCAAGTTCGGAATTCGAATTGTCGTCGCCATCGGTCATCATGGAGCAGTCTCGCTGTAGCATAAAAAGACGATAATTTGAATTGTGATCCCATTCAATATAAATTAAATCAAACGGCCACAGTGTATTGAAATGCCACACTGTGACCGAGCGATCATTGCCCACTTCCAGGACAACTTCTTCGTCTAAAGACTGTCTTGGCCAGCAACTGCTCTTTGAACAAGTGCGAGCCAATTAATTCATCGATCGCTGCCTTGGCGACAACTGTTCAACTAAGAGAGTGGATCTCCAGGACCAAATCCGCCAAAGAAAAAGGAGAATTTGATCGGATTTTTGATGGGTGTTATGGATTAAAGAGCTTGGATTTGGGGTAATAAACGAACGATTTGCGCAGAACTGGCGGACTCACTCCGAAAAACGGGCTCTTCGTAATAGAAAATCACCCAACTCGTTATGGAGCAGTCCGAATGAAGAAGCAACGTCGAAAACATCGTGTAAAATCTTACCGAAAGAACAATCTGGAATTTCAAAAATTGGAGCCCAAGAACCTGTTGGCTGGCGTTACGTTTGATGCTGGGACCGGCATCATTACGGTTGAGGGATCGAATCATGCCGACGCAGTTCAGGTTCAGCCCGCGGCCAATAATCAAATCAGAGTCGTGTTTAACGGCGTTGACAATCGGCTTTTCGACGTCGGCGACGTTAGCGAAGTCGTCTTTTTCGCCCGATTCGGCAACGACTGGTTCTTCAACAATACATCCATTTCGTCACGAGCCTACGGAAACGGCGGCGATGATATTCTCATCGGAGGAAGCCAGGAAGATCGTCTGCGTGGTGGCCCCGGAAATGACCGGCTCATAGGGCACAATGGAAATGACCATCTGGGCGGCGACGGTGGGGACGATTTAGCCCTGGGTGGCGGAGGCGATGATCAGATCAACGGCCATTGGGGCAACGATCGGATTTGGGGCGAGTCCGGTAACGACATCATCATTGCGGGCGGTGGAGATGACTTCGCGAATGGTGGCGACGGTAATGATCGCATTCAAGGCTATAACGGAGATGATTTTCTAAAAGGTGGTGCTGGGGCCGATTACATTGAAGGGCACGCTGGCAATGATCAGATTTTCGGAAGCTATGGCTCAGACAAACTATTTGGATACGGCGGTCGCGATACAATCTTTGGTAGTTTTGGCGACGATGATATTTATGGCGGGGAAGGCTCTGATGATCTTCACGGTAACAAGGGATTGGA
>JAHEJI010000065.1:0-8582 GCA_024638965.1 Planctomycetaceae bacterium | reverse complement strand
ACGATCTCTATGGCGGCCGCCACGCCGACCAGCTCAACGGCGGTATAGGAAATGATGATTACTATCATGACCAGTTGGATGACCTCTTTGACGACTCCGAAGACTATGGCGCCGACGGTGACTTCGAAATTCGCGGCCACGTAACGAATCTTAACGCGACATCAAATACATTTAAGTTACTTGGAATTACCGTTGATTACTCAAGTGCCGAATTTGTTGCCAACATTCAGAATGGGTCGTTCGTTAAATCAGAAGGTTCCTACAACGGCACGATCCTCCAAGCACATGAAGTAGAAAACGAGATCGACGATAACCGCGACGAAAATTTTGAAGCGCGAGGAACCGTCACTAACCTGGACACGACCGCCAAGACGTTTGCATTTCACGGCTTTACCGTCAATTACTCCGGCGCGCGCCTCGATGCTCAACCAGTCAATGGTTCGCAAATAAATGTTGAAGGATTGTTAAACGGCTCTGTTATTACGGCGACGAAACTCGAGGACGGCGACCCGTCCGGGAATGGCGGTGGAGGGGGCGGCACGCATAACAACGGAGCTGATGGTGACATCGAATTGAGGGGGAGGATTACCAATTTCAATACAACGACGAAGACGTTCGACCTCTTGGGTTTGAGAGTGAGTTTTTCCAACGCTCAACTGATAGGACAACTCGGCAACGGCGCTTTTGTCAAAGTTGATGGGCGTTATAACGGCACCCAAATTGTCGCTCGCGAAGTCGAAACCGAGATCGACGATAATCGCGATGAAAATTTTGAGGCCCGGGGCGTTATCAGCAATCTTGATACCAATGCGAAGCAGTTTGAGTTTCTTGGATTCTCCGTTAACTACAGCCGGGCCGCATTGGAAACACAACTGGCCAACGGCGCGAGTGTTGAAATCCAAGGTATTTACGCAAACTTCTTTGTTGATGCGGATGAGATTCGTTAACAAATCGCATCGAGAAAACGAATCCCCGAGTAGACCGGAACAAGCCCTGCGCGGTTCCGGCGCGCTAACAAGTTAAACCAAGATGTGTTGGTGGAACTGCGCGGAGCTTGTTCCGACCCACAAAAGTCGATCGAACTACGACTTCACGCGTTCGACATACTCGCCAGTCCGGGTGTCGATACGGATGACGTCGCCGATATTAATGAAGATCGGCGTCAAGAATTCGCCGCCAGTTTCAACTTTCACGGGTTTGGTCACATTCGTTGACGTGTCACCTTTCGCACCCGGCTCACAGTATTCGACTTTAAGTTCGACATGATTCGGTGGCGTCATCAGAATGGGCAGGTTATTGAACAATGTCACCTGGCACTTCATCCCGTCTTTGAGGTATTTCCAGTCTTCTTCGATGGTGTCTGCCGATATTTCGTACTGTTCATAGGAATCGTTGTTCATGAACACAAATGTGTCGCCTTGGCGATACAGGTACTGAGCATCGGTTTCCATGATGTCGGCTTCGTCAAGAGAATCACCCCCTTTGTAGGTTCGACTGAGCGTCGTACCGCGAAGCAGATTCTTTAGTTTGCACTTATAAAGGGCGTTTCCCTTGCCGGGTTTGACAAATTCCATTCCGGTCATGATGTAAGGTTCGCCATCGATTTGGACTCGCAGTCCCTTGCGAAAATCGCTTGTCTTGTACGCCACTTTGTATTCCTGTTTTGTGATTGAAATTGCAACTGACCGCGGCCGGGCACTAGCTGTAGGTCAGCATTTTACTATTCTGAAGGAATGGCAATTTTAACCACAAATGGCGTTCCTGTCGGCGCCGGTTCGGAGCTCATCGAATCATCCTGGCAGCAGCAAATTAAGGCGGCGATTCGCGATCTTGACCAACTCTGTATTGAACTCAAGTTACCCCAAAAATTTCGAGCCAAAATCGACGCCGTCAACCAGTTTCCGGTATTTGTACCACCTGCCTATCTCTCCAGAATCCGACCCGCCGATCCGCGGGACCCCTTGCTGCTTCAGGTTTTGCCCGTCATCGATGAAGACACTTCGCCGGCCGATTTTGTGCTAGATCCGCTCGCCGAATCGGCCTCAATCACGCAACCTGGGATATTGCATAAGTACGCCGGGCGAGTCTTGCTGGTCACAACCGGCGTTTGTGCGATTCATTGCCGGTACTGTTTTCGCAGACATTTTCCGTACGAACAGTCACCGAATTCGACTGACACCTGGCGGCCTACCCTCGATCAAATTTCCGCCGATGGTTCAATTGAAGAAGTCCTGCTCAGTGGCGGAGACCCACTTACGCTCGTCGATGCAAACCTGCGTCGACTCATTCAGAATCTTGACTCGATTCCGCATCTAAAAAGATTGAGAATTCACACGCGGCTGCCGATTGTCGTGCCTCAGCGCGTTACGGATGAGCTGCTTGATATGTTGACCTCGACGCGATTGAAACTCATCTTCGTCGTTCACATTAATCACGTTCAGGAAATCGACCAGCACGTCGAGTCGTCGCTTGCGCGGCTGGCAAATTCCGGCATACTGTTATTCAATCAATCGGTCTTGCTCCGGGGCGTGAATGATAATGCAGAGGCGCTCATTCAACTAAGCAAACGGTTGATCGAATGCCAAGTGGTGCCCTACTATCTTCATCAACTGGACAAAGTTGTTGGCGCTGCCCATTTTGAGGTCTCGATCGAACGCGGCAAACAGTTGATTGCCGAATTGCGGGCGGCGTTGCCAGGCTACGCGGTTCCTCGTTATGTAAGGGAATTCCCGGGACAAGCCAGCAAAACCGTGTTGGCCTAAAATCGACGAAGTCGCGGTTTAATTCGCTGACTAATGGCAAGCAGACAAAAGATCTGTGGGCAAAGTGTAGTAACAATTGTCCCAATTGTTTTGAGCATCCCATGGTGTCTCTGCAATTGGGACAATTGCACCTACACTCTACTCAAACATGTTCGTCAAAAATTCCAATGACTGCCCGCATTCCTCGACAGGATCTCCATCGGTCTGGCGATCAACCGTAACGTAGCCCTGATATTCGTGTTCTTCCAGAATTCCCAAGAGGGGTGCCCACTCGATACTTCCACGTCCCAGCTGTACTGCCAGTCCCCTGCCCTGATCGCGAACAGCGTCACGAGCTCGAAAACTCATCACGTGCGGACCGAGAAATTTCATCGAGTCATTTACCGAATAACCGTTGATCAGCAGTTCGCCAGGATTAAAATCCACTCCCAACGCCATCGGTGGAAGCGCATCAATCAGGCCTTTCAATGTCTCCCCATCCTCACTACCAGTTTGAGCCACCAACCAAGCACCAGCTTTTTGCGCATGGTTCCCTAGATCGGTCAAGGCTTGAACCATTGTTACCCAGCGATCACATTGTGGATCATCCGGTACGGCTCCGATTTGATTGATTACCACGTTGGTTCCCAGTTCATAGGCCATCGTCATCGCAGCCTTCGTGGCATCAATGCGGCGATCAAGATCTTCCAGCACATCGTATCCCCGGCGAGTCGGAAAATGGATAGCGCAAATCTTCAGATTTAGATCCGCAAGTGTTTTCGCAAGATGGCGAACTGCCGTCCTCGACATTTCGGCTGGACGCAGTTGTGACCGGCCATTGATTTCTACTCCATCCGCACCAAGTCGAGACGCCGTAGCCAATGCCTGTTTGAACGGTTGCCTGAGGCATTCAAGACGAAGGCCTTTTTTGAGTTGCAACATACTCGATTTTCAACTGTTTGGATGACGTTCGTTCACAAGACATCAGAGTTTAGCGTTTTCCTTAGTCGGAGACCATGCCCGCCACGCTGCGACAAACGGTCGACATGTAAGACGGATTGTGAACCGTCCTATTGGTTCTGACTGTTGACACATCGTAGCTGGATTCGTGAGAATTCAGACGGGAGAGACTCAAGCTGAATTCTCCCGAACCAGCTACGCTCACGACTCCGGTTTGCAGGTTCTGACGTCTGGCAACATGACTCCAAAAAAGATCGCATCAACCACTACAAGCAAAATGACCAAGATCAAACAAGTTTGCAGTTTTCTTGATTCGTTTGCACCAACTCGGCTAGCTGAGGAATGGGACAATGTTGGACTGCTGGCGGGCGATTCTGCTGCGGAGGCAACAGCGATCATGACCTGCCTGACCATCACGCCGGAGAGTGCGTCTGAGGCAATCGAGCGCGGAGCAAGTTTGACTGTTTCACATCACCCCCTGCCCTTTCACCCGTTGAAGCGTTTGACAACCGACCAAACAGGTTCACGCCTGTTGTGGGAACTGATTCGCGCCGGCGTAGCCATCTATAGTCCGCACACTGGATTTGATTCGGCGAGCGAGGGGATCAATCATTCGCTGTCCCAACGACTTGGTCTGGGCGACGTACAACCGTTGAATCTGTTTCCCGATGACCCCGATCGACTCGGTTCTGGTCGTTATGGTTTGTTGCCGGCCGAAACTACGCTCGGTGATTTTGCCGGCAGGATCAAGACTGTTTTTGGTTTGGATGGAATCCACGTGGTTGGCCGTGAAGAGAATGGTGTGCTCGTTAACACAGTGCATCGTGTTGCGGTTGCTTGTGGGGCCGGTGGTTCGTTTATGGATCGCGCAATTCGGGTAGGTTGCGACACATTTGTCACGGGCGAAACTAACTTTCACACATGTCTCGAAGCTTCGGCGCAAGACATATCGCTGGTTTTGCTAGGACATTATGCGAGCGAAAGATTTGCCGTCGAGGCATTAGCTTCGCGATTGAAGGCTGAGTTTTCGGATGCAGAAGTCTGGGCTAGTCAAAAAGAGTCCGATCCACTGAGCTGGATCTGAAAACCTGCAAAAACAAGCGTTAAATTCGCAAGCCGTCGTTACGCGTTGACCTCGGCTCTAACCAACTTAGAATGTGTACCTCAGTGAAACCAGACACCGAAGGCTGGAAATCCTATCGAGCGCTTCAGGATCAAATGCAACAGAAATATCTAACGGCGCTGCCGGTTTTTAACGAATTTCAGACTGTCAATGAAGTCCTCGACGAAGTCGTTCGATATAGCGAACACGTCCTGGTTGTCGACGACGGATCGACTGACGGATCGACGGAGCTGCTGGCCAAGCGAGACGACATCATTCATGTCACGCACCCAGTCAATCAAGGTTACGGTGCAGCCTTGCTCACGGCCTTCGAATACGCTGCCGACAACGGCTACGAAGTCCTGGTGACTATCGATTGCGACGGTCAGCACGAGCCACAGCGAATTCAACAATTTGTTACGGCTTGTCAAAACACAAATGCCGACATCGTTTCGGGAAGTCGTTATCTCAAATCTTTCGACTCGGACACGCCGCCGCCCATCGAGCGACGAAAAATCAATCACCAGGTAACTCAGATTCTGAATGACCGATTGGGATTCGGCTTAACGGACTCGTTTTGCGGATTCAAAGCCTATCGCACAAAAGCCCTGCAGCAGCTTGAGTTAAAAGAGACCGGATACGCGATGCCGCTCGAACTGTGGGTGCAAGCGGCTTGCCAACGGATGTCGGTCGTTGAAGTGCCGGTTCCGCTGATTTATCTAGATGAAAGCCGTTCATTCGGAAACAAACTCGACGACGCGGCGACTCGACTCAATTACTACACCGAAGTTCTTGACCGTGCGTTCAAGGCGTTACCAGACGATTGTGAAAAACTCAGACGGGGTGAACGTGTCGGATGAAGGAGCTTCCGGTCGTCGAAACATTCCCACGAAAATTCAGTACCGCCGGCTTCGGGCACCCCGGGGAAACGGCGAGACGCTTCAATCTCCGCCGCTGAAAAATGCGGCAAAGTCTCTTGAGGAAAACGTGCAGTCGTTTGCTGCATCCGGGGACGTGGTGATCGGTGAAATACGTTTGAGTCAGTTGTCTCGACTGGGTCGTAGTGAAGTCTTTGATCTCGCCAGAAAACACACGGAAATCTATCGAGATTCAAGCCAATTTGGCAATGGAGAAATTAGCCTCGAACGAGTCGTCATGTCGGGCCATCAACCGGTGCTGTTTCACCCCGGCGTATGGTTCAAAAACTTCGCACTCTCGGCATTGGGAACAAGCTTTGGATGCGTCGCAATCAACCTGATCGTCGACAACGATATCTGCGGAGTTGCGGCAATCAGTGCTCCGAGTGTTAGCGATAATTCCGCTTCGATAAAAATGTTGCATTTTGACGCGCCGGGTGACAACATTCCATTTGAAGCAAGGGGGATCGAAGACCGGGCGATCTTTGACTCATTCGACTTACGCGTGAAAAAAGCGATCGCTCCTTTTGTTGACCTGCCGCTGGTTGAACAGCTTTGGAAGTTCGCAAAAAATTTTCATCAGCCAGAAATCCGTTTGGGTGAAACACTTGCCGCCAGTCGACATGCATTGGAAATTGATCTTGGACTGGAGACGCTCGAGGTCCCGTTAAGCCAAGTTGCACAAACAGAAGCGTTCGCACGTTTTACTCAACATTTGCTGGAACATGTGGAGGCGTTTCGCTCCATCTACAATCGGGCTCTATTGGAATATCGGACGTTGCACAAGATCCGTAGTCGTTCGCATCCTGTGCCGCCGCTTGAAGTGAGCGGAGAATGGAGTGAAGCACCATTTTGGATCTGGAGTACCGATCAACCGGTTCGAGACCGACTCTTTACCCGAATATCTAAAGGTACGATTCAACTAACAAACCGTCAGGACATTCATGTGAGCATCGAAAAAGCCCGATTTGTCGAGCAGTTTTGTGATCTGACTGCGCAAATCGGCATTGCAGTTCGCCCGCGAGCCATCACAACGACTATGTTCAGTCGGCTGGTCCTGAGCGATTTGTTTTTGCACGGAATTGGAGGCGCAAAATACGACCAACTGACCGACGTGATCATTGAAGGTTTTTTTGGCATCGTTCCACCTGTTTTCATGACACTCACGGCAACGATGAAGTTACCGACCGATTACGAAAATATTAGACATGCAGATATTGTCCGCGTCGATCAACAGCTGCGCGAACTTACGTTTCATCCTGAAGCTTGTATTTCTCAGCCCAACTCAGTGGTTCGCGAACTCGCCGCTCGGAAACTTGAGTGGATCGGCCAGAATTTGCCGAAGGGCGAACGACTCAAACGGCACCGGGCCATCGAAGATTGCAACAAGCGATTGCAACCCTACGTCGAATCGCAAAGACAAGACTATCAATTGCAGCGGGACGAGCTGCCAAAAAAAATTCGCACCAGCCAGATTCTTGGCTCACGCGAATTCAGTTTTTGTTTGTTTCCGAATGAACTGGTTGATCAGCTTAAGTCCTTGGCTCACTAGAATAGTATTCACAGCGGCACCGGCGCACCTTTGCTTTACCGCTAGTCAACGGAACCTTATTGTAACCGCGTGACCAGCGGGCCGCGTCTTGCCAGCCCAAACGCGGGGCGTTGGCCCAATGGCGCTTACTTTAGATTTTTTTTTGCCGCGAATGCGGTGAAAGCAGCGTTTAAATTTGCTGTCACCGCTATCGCGGCTGGTATTTTTCGACGACCAAAATCCATCGGCTTACGCCGACGGCTACCTGCTGCCACCGCTATCGCGGCTAAAGTAAGTGCCATTGCATTGGGCGTTGCCCACGCGGTTGAACGCTGTGGTCATATCAATTTTGCTCAATCAACGTCACCAGCCCGGTCGCGCAGCCAATGAACCGCCTGTAGGTACTCTTCTTCCTGACTTGTTGAGATTTTGTGATGATGGTCTGCGCCGCGAATTGTGAAGACTTTTTTTGACCCCGAATAGTCATCAACGATAAGTTGTTGATATTCCACGGGGACAACTCTGTCTTTCTGCGACTGGACAAAAAGAGCCGGACAGGTGCTGGAACGAGCATTTTCGACCGCATTCAATTCGGGTGGAATTTGTTTGGCTATCCATTTGGCACCGCCTCGATTCCACCAGTTATATCTGGGTCGCATTTCAATCATTTGCGCCAACGGAACCGGATTTCGCAAATACATTCCGCTCACTGGAAAACGAGCCGCTAGATAAAGTGCCGAGAGACAACCCAGGCTGTTACCAATTACGATGACTCGGTTTGGATCGTATCGCTCCTTGATATGCAGCCAAACCGATTCGCACGTTTCCGCAAAATTCTGCAAGGAAGCCTTGCCGGAGCTATTTCCGTATCCTTGATGGTTGATCGTGAATACCCGAACGTTTGCTCCTTCCCAAAGTTCAAATGGATGCGGACTGCTTCGTTCAGCGCGACCGCCAGCTCCCGGAAACTTGATCGCCACAGCGTGATAATCACCCGAATCTTCTTCGTCCGAATCACAACTCCATGCTTCGACGAACCCAACCCGAGTTTCGATCTTCTCCGGCGTAAGATATTCGGATTCAATGGGCTGTCGCGTGGGACAGAGGACAAGTCGATCAGTGAGCCAAGTTAGAGACATTTTTTAAATGACCAATGACCAAGTTCAAATGACTAATGAACAAATCCCGATGTCGAATGTCCAATGACCGATGCTCCGATTTCCGACCTCCGACCTCGCTAATGCACTCTTTGGCCCGGTACAGCGCCTTTGTCAGGGCTGAGCAAAAACACGTCTTCACCGCCGGCGCCAGAAGCACAGACCATGCCCTCG
>JAHEJI010000242.1 GCA_024638965.1 Planctomycetaceae bacterium | reverse complement strand
AATTGCGGCGTACGAAATGGCTTTTCGAATGCAGGCTTCGGTTCCCCAGCTGATGGACGTCAGCGACGAACCGCAACACGTACTTGATAGGTACGGTGCCAAACCCGGCGACGGAACGTTTGCTTCCAACTGCCTGCTCGCTCGCCGGCTAGCCGAAAAGGGCGTCCGATTTATTCAGCTGTATCACCGCGGTTGGGATCACCACGGCGGATTGAAAAAGTACATGGACGTTTGTTGCGAGCTGACCGATCGACCCACCTGGGCATTGTTGACGGATTTAAAACAACGAGGCATGCTGGATGACACGCTTGTGATCTGGGGTGGTGAATTTGGTCGGACTCCGATGTTCCAGGGCAAAGGCGGTCCAGGGCGTGATCATCACATCAAAGGCTTCTCAATGTGGCTTGCGGGAGGCGGCATCAAACCGGGAACCGCTTATGGAGAAACGGACGAGCTGGGTTACAACGCGGTCAAAGACGTCGTGCATGTCCGGGACTTGCACGCGACCATTCTTCACCTGCTCGGTATCGACCATTCTAAGTTCACGGTCAAGTTTCAAGGACTTGACATGAAGTTGACGGGAGTCGAGTCGGCGCGGGCGATAACGGAAATTCTTGTATAGACCCGTTATCGGACAATACCGTTCAATTAACAAGAAATAGCCAAAGTCATTCTGAGGGAGCTGTAGGCGACCGAAGAATCTCTCATAAAAAAACGAGAGATTCTTCAGTCGCTTAGGCTCCTTCAGGATGACTTGACCGTCTTCGAATTCTCAATGAGCGGTACTGCGTTATTGGACATGTCGATAAGACGTACTGGCAGATCTGTGGCCATGTTCTTATTAAGTAACAAGACGTCTACTAAAATCCGTTGGAGCTGCAGTTACGGCACGCCTTTGATGCAAAATTGCCACACGAATTGGGGCTCGCGAATTCTATCCATCGACCGACCAGAATGTTCAGTTCTCGATCCAGCCAATTTCCAAAGTCTTGAGGATTCTTTTTGGGTTGGCTGAGTGAAACCGGCCGGATTTCTGGGCAACTAGAATCAGCGCTTGAGATTTTGTTTGATTCGATCATATCGGCACCTCGTCAAAAGATCGCCTTCAGCGACATATCATTAAGGAGAGTCAAAAACGTGTGCGCGACGCGCAAAAAAAAACGTAGATGATTAGATCATCGTAGGTTGAGGCTTGAAGTTGCCTAAAATGTATGACTTTGCTAAAAAACGGGCTGATTTAGCCCAATTCAGAATGCGCGTTTTTTTAGATTGCAATTCGATTGAAAGACGATTCAAGAAGTCAAACACTTTCGCGAAATCGATAACCGACGCCCCGGACGGTTTGAATCAGCTGCTTCTCTTCCCCCAGTTTTTTTCGAAGCGAGCGAATATGGACATCGATTGTCCGCTCCAGTACCAGGGTGTCAGCTCCGAGTGCCGCGTCGATCAATTCGCTACGATCGAATGCGCGGCCCGGTTGGCGAATCAAGGTATCCAGTAAACGGAATTCACTCGCTGTCAAATCGATCGGTGTGCCGTCCAGCGAAACACGGTGTTTGATGCGGTCAATGGTGACTCCCGATTGAGTCGTCGTGTCTGCACCCGTGTTGAGAACTCGACTACGGCGGCGGAGCAGAGATTTGATGCGCTCCAGCAAAATTTTGACGCTGAACGGTTTGATTACATAATCATCCGCGCCGACCGAAAAACCAATTAGCTCATCGGTTTCTTCGCCTTTGGCCGTCAGCATCATGATCGGAATATCACGTGTGTCAGAAGATGCCCGCAAGAATTTACAGACATCCAAACCATCCAGGACCGGAATCATCAGGTCCAGCAAAATCAGATCGGGCAATCTAAGTCGGGCCTGGTTCAAACCGTCCTGACCATCCATCGCCCAGATCGTTTCATAACCCGCGCCGTTCAGGTTGTATTCCAGAACCTCGGCTAGCGAACGATCATCCTCAATAATCAAAATCTTGGGTCTAGGCATTTTCGATGTTTTCCCTGTCGTCAAAATTGCCATGCTTGTGGCGAACGATGTCGCCTTCGACCAGGTAGATCACGTCTTCGGCGATATTTTCGGCCAAATCCGCCACTCGTTCGATATGACGAGAAGCGGAGAAGCAATGCAACGCCGGTTCGACAAGTTCAGAATCCTGCTTCATTAGTTCTCTTAATTCGCGAATGATGATCTGGTTGTTTTGATCGACCGCGTCGTCAAAGTAAATCACTTGCTTGGCCAACATCGAGTCCGACTCAACGAACGAATCGAGTGACATGCGAATCATCTTGGTTGCTTGACGAACCATTTCGGGCAATTCGTCTGGCACTGGAAAATAGGGATGTCGGTGAATCGACTCCGCTCGCTCTGCGATGTTGCAAGCGAGATCGGCCATGCGTTCCAGTTCGACATTGATCTTGAGTACCGTGGTGAGTCGCCGCAAATCCGTTGCGACCGGTTGATGGAGTGCCAGAATTTTCAGGCACTCTTCTTCGATCTCAACCTCAGTTGCATTGACCACTTTGTCGGTTTCAATGACTTCCGTCGCAAGTTCAACCCGTTTTTCACAGAGCGCCCGCGCCGAATTATCGATCATTTTTTCGACAATGGCGAACAAATTCATCAAGCGGCGATGCAGCTGTTGAACGTCTCGTTGGAGGTGTTTGGACATGGATATTCTCGAAGTTGATCGTTTGTTGAATTGATATTTTTAGGCCGATGCGTGTCATTGGAGCAAGCAACGGGCAATCCGAGTCATTCTAAATTGAGTGGAGCGAAATGAAGAATCTCTGGGGTCCCGGCTACATCTAACCAATGGGAACGAGATCCTTCCCGGCGCTGCGCTTGTTGAGGATGACTTGTTCATCACTTAATTACGACCGGCTAGCCAAATTTTCCGGTTACGTAGTCTTCCGTTTGTTTTGATTTTGGATTGGTGAACAGGCTGCGCGTTGGTCCTTCTTCGACGATTTTACCTTCGAAGAAGAACACGGTTCGATCGCTGCAGCGAGCCGCTTGTTGCATATTATGCGTTACGATCACAATGGTGTACTGTTTTCTCAGTTCGTAAATCAAGTCTTCGATCTTGTCGGTGGAAGCTGGATCGAGAGCCGAACAGGGTTCGTCCATCAACAGGATTTCGGGACCGATCGCAATCGCACGGGCAATGCACAATCGTTGCTGTTGTCCTCCGGACAATCCAAGCGCCGACTGGTTAAGACGTTCTTTAACTTCCTCCCATAGAGCCGATTTTTTGAGTGCCCACTCAACCAAATCATCTAAATCGTTGCGGCTCAAACCGGCGTAATGGATTCGGGGCCCAAACGCAACATTATCGTAGATCGATTTGGGAAACGGATTTGGCTTTTGAAACACCATCCCAATTCGGCGCCGCAATGCAACTACGTCTGTCGAACGCGCGAGTATATCAATGTCGGGCAATCGAAGAGTTCCCTTCGCATGAGCCGTGGGCACGATGTCATTCATCCGATTGATCCACTTGAGCAATGTGCTTTTGCCACATCCGCTGGGACCAATGAACGAGGTTACCCTTTTCTCAGGAACTGCTAACTTGAGGTGATGTAAAGCCTGGAAGTCACCATACCATGCGCTGAAATCGTCCATTTCAATGACGATTGTTTTCTCGTTTGAGTCTCTTTCGTCACCCGGTGGAATAAAGGTTGTTGGCTTGGAAACCATGGTTGTTTCTAAATCGTTCATGGGATGCATTGGTCGGGAATTTATGATGATTTTGTGTGGGCAAATTGACGAATCAAAACTGCGACTGAGTTGAAAATAAACAGGATGCCGAGAAGTAGGATGATGCCAGCAGCAGCAACCTGGTGAAAGCCATGCTGCGGCCGACTGGCCCAATCAAAAATCTGCAAAGGCATGACCGTAAAATCGTCCATCAAACTTGACGGACTACTGGTAATAAAAATTGCGCCGGCCAGGATCAGAATCGGCGCCGCTTCGCCAATCGCCCGACTCATGGCAAGAATCGAGCCGGTCATGATGCCCGGGATCGCCGCCGGTAAAGTTACATTTCGGACAACCTGCCATTTGGTTGCCGCGAGCCCCAAACCGGCTTCTCGTAACGAACGCGGAACGCCTCGTATCGCTTCTTGACTTGAGATAATGACGATCGGCAGAATGACCAGCATTAGCGTGAACGCACCGGCGAGGACGCTTCGTCCGAATGGCAGACGGAAGAAGTACCAACTCGGTTTCTGAATTCGACCCGATGAACGGCCTTCCACCAGTGCGTACTCACGTCCTGCTTCGTCTCGTGGCAGATCGCGTCGAGACTTAACAACATTGACTTCGACCCAATCACCGTCATTATTGAGTGCCTTCATTCCAGGAACGACAACCGTCGCGGGCATACTCGGATCCTCGATCGGTACCAACAGAGCTCGCTCGCCAGCCGAAAGAAACTGGTCGTAGTATTTGACCCCAAACGACATATAAGGCTCTTTCGCAGTTCCAAACTGGCCCGCCATGCTGACGAACAGGGTAAGACCGAGAATGCCATATACTACGCTCGGCACTCCGGCCAGGTTCGTGATATTCAGCTGGATAAACGAGTGGCATCTCCTCAACCACTTGCTTCGAGGTTGGAATTCTTCGAGGAAGACGGCAGTCGCAACACCGATCGGCAACGCGAAAACGCCACACACAATGCAAACCCAAATCGTCCCCCATAACGCCGGACCGATTCCTGCGTTGGTTGGGTTTGGTTCGGGATAATGAACTAGGAAATTCCAATTCAGTGAGCTGACACCCTGATAAAGAATCGAGACGAGCAAAACGATTAAGAACAAAATCGAGATTGACGCTACGGCAACGCACATCCAACGAAATGCATGGTCCCAAAATTGCCGATTGCGAGGCTGTACTTTGCCTGCAAGCCGTTCGAGAGGATGGGGCTGACTCGTCTTCATTACTGATACTCCTCGCGAAAACGACGTCGAACGAGGTTGCCAGCAAACGTCAGGGCTAGCGTCATCAGAAATAACAATGCGGCGACTGCGTACATCGAAAGGTATTCGACGTCGTAATTGGAAACGTCCCCAAGGACCATCTGCACCATCCAACCGGTCATCGTTTGCATATCGTCACGTGGATCAAGTGACATTTGCGGTCGGCTTCCGACGCAGAGCGCCACGATCATAGTTTCGCCGACAGCTCGGGAAACGGCTAACAGAAATGCCGAGATGATTCCGGAGAGGGCTGCAGGGACGACGACTTTGGTTGAGACCTCGAACTTCGTCGCGCCCATCCCATAGGCGCCTTCCCTCAATGATCGGGGCACCGCCTGTAATGCATCTTCGACGAGCGAACTAACGATCGGAAGGCAGAGAATTCCGACCGCAATGCCTCCAGCCATCGCGTTGAAAGTGTTAAAACCATCATGGAAAGTCTTCAGTGTCGGCGTAATCACAGTCAGGGCAAAGAAACCGTAAACGACCGTCGGGATTCCTGCCAACACTTCCAGTGTCGGTTTGATGGTCGCGCGCACACGAGCATTAGCATACTCGCTGAGATAAATTGCGGTGATCAAGCCAAGTGGAAGCGCGATACACATTGCGATGACGCTGACCATCAAAGTCCCTGTGACCAGCGCCCAGACGCCAAACTTTTTCTCACTTTCACGGCCAATGAGTGGTTGCCATTTTGAGCCGGTCAGGAACCCAACCAGCGTCACCTCAGCTGGCATCGTATGCAACTCGCCGCAAGTCGAACAAGCAACTTGAGTTCCTGCGGAATCCCTGGTCGAGGTACCGACAAACGAACCGCACTCGTGACTGACTCCATCTTCGACAACAGCCGCGTCACAATAGACGTCGTCTGCCTGAAAAAACCGAGATGCCTCGGTGAACAGAACAACGACGATCGCCAGCGTCGTCAAAACGGATAGAGCCGCACACGCTCCCAAGAGAGACTTGACACCCAACTCTTTGACGTACGTCACCGTCAATGAGCGGAAACGAAAGTTTCGCTTTCGCTCAACGTCAGGTGTGGATTCGATCAGTGTGGCCACAAATCACTTAGTCAAGTTTTTGGACTGGTAGATTTCCGTAACTGGGCCAGACCGCTTTTCCATCGTTTCGGTCAAATAGTGGGTACCCGTTATTTCGTCCAGGTAATTGTCATAGGCCTGTTGATAAACGGTTTCGGGCAGTGCGACATAGCCAACTTCGCGAGCGAAATCAGCGGCGTGAGTCAGGTAAAAGTCGACGAATTTTTCGACCTGAGCTTTGCTGATCGCCTTTGCGTTGACGTAGATAAACAAAGGCCGGCTGAAGGGAGCGTACGTCCCTTCTTCGATTGTCGTGTCCGACGGCAGGACCGCCTTACCCGTAGCGGGATTCACGATCTTGACCGCTTTTAGTTTGTCTTGATTTTGAAAATAGTAGGCGGCTCCGAAAAAACCGATTGCCGCTGTATCACCCGCAACTCCGTTGACCAGGACATCGTCATTTTCGCTCGTCGACATGTCGGGGCGAATCGCGCCTTCTTTGCCAGCCACTACTTCCTTGAAGTAGTCGAATGTTCCCGAGTCGGTTCCCGGCGCGAAAATCTTGATCTCCTCGTCCGGCCATTCCGCGTTAACGTCTTTCCAGGTCTTTGCGGCCTTGTCCGACAAAAAGATGGTCTTCAGGTGATCGACGGTCAATTCGTTGACGAAGTCGTTGTCTTTGTGAACGACAACGGTCAGTCCATCATAGGCGATCGGAATTTCGACAAAGCTAACATTGTTCTCTTTGCAGGCTTTGAATTCCTTCTCCTTAATCGGTCGCGAGGCGTCGGAAATGTCAGTTTCGCCAACATCAAACCGTTTGAATCCACCGCCCGTTCCCGATTTTCCCACGGTAATATTGACGTTGTCATACAGTTTTTTAAAAGCGGCCGCAGCAGCTTCCGTGATTGGGTAAACCGTACTCGAGCCGTCGATATCAATTTTGCCCGCGAGTTCCGCATTGGCTGAGCTTTTGCTCCATCGGTGTTTGGCTTCTGCCAAAGCAGAGATGTTCTGGCCTGTCGTTGTCGCTTTTGAGTCACCCTTTTTCGTTGTGTAGGTTGCGTCTGCTTCTGACGAACTCCCGGATTCAGTCACAGTTTTGGCTGTTTCCGATTTGTTCGAATCACAACCGGTTGCCAGGAAGCTGCCCAACAGAAAACAGATGCCAAGTAATGGCATTCCCAAGTACTTCATTTTTTATCCAGTTTGTTTGTATTGAGTGAGTTTGTAGCACAAGCGTCAGGCTTGACCCTGTTTCCGACAAGAGAGACGCTTAACCTACATGGCATCCCCCTCAAACTGGGCGAAATGACACTGGATTTTTTTAACGGCAAGTCGCAGACATCGTTGTCGAGACAGGTTCGTAAAGCATTTTGCCTGCGGCTT
>JAHEJI010000064.1 GCA_024638965.1 Planctomycetaceae bacterium | reverse complement strand
CAATTCAACGTCATCGCGAATCAGGGCTTGGACGCCGAAGTTGCTTAATGTGATCGACTGAGCCAATTTTCTATCGACAAGCGGAAGATTGCAAAACACGATCAGGCAAGCGAACGCAGGGACGAAGCCGATCAATTTTCTAGCTCCCTGCCGGTTCCAGATGTCATACAACTGAACCAGACCCGGTGCTGCAAACATCATCAGTAGCGGTACCATCGGAAAACGGTAGCGTCCAAACACAAAGAATCCGATCACGCTGGCAGTGAAAGCGGCTAACATCAAATACGCCCACCAGAGCTCGCGCCAATTCCTGCGCGTCAGCCACAAGCCGATGAAGCCAAACGGGACCAGCAAACCAAAATGAAAAACAGTTGAGAGTACCATCAACAATGGCGACCACTTGGCGTGCGTGTATTGGTCTTCTGTGTCAACAAGCTCTGTACCATTAAAGGTCAGCAACGTTTTCTTGCCCAAGAGTTTCAACCAGCCGATGGGATCGGCTGAGATGAACGCCCATGATTGGGCCATGAAGTAGTTCGACACTTCGCCCGGCGTCAGCGTTCGTCCCATCGCATTTTCTGCGATTTCGACAGCGTCATTCCGCTCGTGAATCGCATCGCCGCGACCGACTCGTAACGGGCTGTAAGTTCCGTCTGCAGTTGGGTTGTTCCCGATGTAGAAATTCGGACCCATTTGGGAAGTCGTCACGTGAAACTCACCGCCCACATAATAGTTTCTGAAAGCAACCGGCGCGAGCGCGACCATTAATCCCAGTCCAAATGCCAGGCAAATCGAAATTCGACCCTTGAGGGGTTGAAAGGTTTCAACGGACCAGGGTTGACGAAACAGTGCCCACAAACCGATCACTGGAATAACGACAAGCGCGTTTTCGCGAGTCAAGCAGAGTAGTCCCGTCGTTAATCCAATCCAGGCCCACCACTTCTTCTGGTCGGATTGGAGAGTCTTGCTGACGAGCCACAAGAGTGCGGAAAAAAAGAACAAATCAAAAACACTCTTCTGGATCAGGCTCTCAAGGAAAATCGATGGAGCGTATAAGGCCATCAAGATTCCCGCAACAATTCCGGCTCGACGGTTAAAGAGATTCGTAATGGCATTCATCATAAAAACGCAGGCAATCGCGCCTAGAAACGCTTGTACAATTCTGACCGTCATGATCCCGTCACCGAACCACGCATAAATCGTCGCCAGGAAATAGGGATACAGCGGTGCCTGATAAAAAACTTCTGTTCCCAGCCAGTTGCCATTGACGATTTCGCGAGCCCAGAGATCGTACTTGTTGGCGTCGCCAATCTTGTACGAGAAGAACGGGGCAGATACGATCCAATTGGCGTGAAGTGCTCGTACAAAAAACGCGAACACAAAAATCATCAACGACGTAGCCGGTCGTCGAGGAGCTGGATTTGATTCAATTTTGCCGAGCGATGATTGGGACATGGCTGCCGAGGCGAACGTGAAAAAGTAGCCTTAAAACATACTCCTCAATCGGCTTTTCGCACGGAATTTCGCAATCAAATCGATTTGAAACCGTGGTCGAAATTAACTGATGCGGGTTACATCACAAACGCCTACATCAGATGATTATTAAAAGCCTAAAATCGACACTACCGTTATAATTGCCCCGGAAAACGGTCGTTTCGAATCAGTCGAATTCCGCGACCGAGCAAATTTTATTACGCGCTCCAAAAACTGAATGTAGCGAGACAATTCGATTCATAGTTTGATATTCGGTTGGAGCTGCTGAGCTTCATTGATCCAAAAAGAATCATTCAGACCAAAGTTAGTTTTAATGTCGACTCCAATATTCAAAGTCGTTTCACGAGATTTGTGGGCACAGGCTGAATACGACGGTGTGTTTAATGGCGCCGCAATTAATCTCACCGATGATTTCATCCATTTTTCAACAGCCGACCAGTTGTCGAAACCGTCGCCAAACACTTTGCCGACCAAGCGGACTTGCTACTTGTCTCTGTTGAAACTGACAAGCTCGGTAATCAACTGAAACGGGAGCCATCTCGTGGCGGGGAGTTATTTCCAGATCTCTATGGTGAATTGGAAATGTCGGCTGTCAGTTCGGTTGTAGAACTGCCCATTGGACCCGATCGTCGTCACGTATTTCCTTCACTCAAGACCTGATTCGTTTTGCATACGTTCCCTGATCTCAGGTAAAGGAAATTCCAGAATCGATGTGTCCTGCAAACTCTTTATCTGTTTCAGACGATGCCAGCCGCGCGTAACCAGCTCTTCACGTTCGCGGACGTAAACAGGATCAAGATCGGCCTTCGAGAATTCATCGTTCAATAAAACGGCTTCAAAATCGTCGGCGACAATGAACTGCGCAAGGGCCGGGTTGCAGCGAATGTGCTTTTCGGGTGTTGCGTGGAGCAATTCTGGATCTATTAGTCCAATTACAAAGCGCAAGTAGAGCTCGCTGTCGGTCACGTTTTCGACGTCACTGCCGCACACACTGCACAGGTATCCCTCATCACATTTTGCCATCGTTGTGCTTACAGTCCCAAGACGTCATACATTGAATACAGCCCGGGACCCTGATGTTGAAGAAATTTCGCCGCCTCAAGAGCACCCGCAGCATAACAATCTCGGTTAGTCGCCGCGACTCGCAGTTCAATTGTTTCACCCAGCATCCCAAACAGAATTGTGTGCTGCCCGGGATCATCACCCGCACGAACCGCGTGGTATCCAATTTCGCCTCTCGGGCGTTCGCCGAGCAAGCCTTCGCGGCCATGTCGATGCTCGTTTTGGGCCATCGCAGCAGCGACAACTTGGCCGAATTTTAGAGCTGTTCCGCTGGGGGAATCTGCTTTGTAGCGATGATGTCTTTCGATAATTTCGACATCGACGCCGGATGAATGATCTTTCAAGGTTTTTGCGGCCATTTCTGTCAACTTCATCGTCAAATTGACCGCCAGGCTCATGTTGGGTGCCCAGACGATCGGAATCAGGTGGCTTTCCGATTTGAGCTTGGAAATCGTCCGTTTCTCCAGCCCGGTAGTTGCCATGACCAAAGCGACTTGATGGGACAGGCAATAATCCAGGATCTCGTCGGCGCCCTGTGGATTCGAAAAATCAATCATGACATCGATGAGTTCTTCGGTTTCGGTTGAAATCAAAACACCGTTTTCTTGCTGTCCGAGAAAGCGACCGACGTCTTCACCCAGATGATTGCTCTGTGAAGATTCAAGCGCTGCCACCATCGAGAAATCGGAGTCTTGCATTCCAAGTGCGAGAAGTCGTCGCCCCATGCGGCCGGTCGCTCCATTCACTGCGATTCTTGTCATATAAGTTTTTCTGATAGGTGAGTCGGATTGAAACACAAGAGTCAGGTTTTTGAGTCGACTTTGCAACAACCTATTCGTTTATGGAGTAAACATTTTTTGGCAATTTGCGTAACGATAGGACCGTTTTGGGGGCTTAGACACTTCAAAACGGGCAATTGCTGGTTCCTTAATCCCGAATTGATATTGTCTTAACATGTTTAATGACAATGGTTTATACCGAATGGTGTCGCAAAATTAGACAGTTTTGTTTGACTGACATTGTGGCCGCACCTAGAATGTGTCGCTCAAATCAAAGGTCCAATGTTTTCTCTACAGAACGAGTCGGCGTTGGCCTTGAAGAACGGAGAACTCGAGAAATGGCGAAAATGAAAAAGACTGAGGTGAAGCCCTTTAAAGAGATGTTGCTCGCGTTACGAGCCCGTCTTCGGGGGGATGTTTCGACCTTGGCCAATGCAGCGCTTTCCAAATCAGGGGGCACGGGCGGTGGCTCGTCCTCAGTGCCAAGCCACATTGCAGATTTGGGTAGCGACACCTTTGAACAAGACAACACGATTCTGCTCATGAATAACGAGGGTGAGACTCTCCAGCAGATTGAGCATGCTCTTGAAAGAGTTGAAGAAGGTGTTTATGGTTCTTGCACTGAGTGTTCCGGAAAAATTCCGAAAATGCGACTCAAAGCAATTCCATACACCGCTTTTTGCGTAAAGTGCGCTTCCGAAATTGAATCAGGACAGTACTAGATCAGAACTAAGTTCAAATGACCATCAAGGCGAACGATTGCCCGTCAATCGTTTCGCCTTGTTTTTTGGGCTTGCCACGATAGGCGTCGTGTTGGACTTGTCAACCAAGTCGTACATGTTCACTCATTACTTTGACCCAACAAATACCGAATCACATCAATCTATCCATTGGCTGATCGAGGGTGTATTTGGAATTCAGACTTCGACGAATCCGGGTGCACTATTTGGAATTGGGCGAGGTCTAAGTTGGCTGTTTGCCGCGCTTTCTTTTCTGGCGTTGAGCGGAATTTTTTGTTGGTTGTTTGTTTGGAAGGCCGCGAAAGACCGGTGGCTTACAGTAGCATTGGGGCTAATTACTGGAGGAATACTGGGTAATCTCTACGATCGTCTTGGGTTTGGTTATCTCTCTGATTACCCGGAATCAATTCGAACCAATGTTCGCGACTGGATATATTTTCGTCTGGAAGGCGTGCCGATATTTGATCCATGGCCAAATTTTAATTTTGCCGACAGCTTTTTGGTCTGCGGAGCCGTCATGTTGTTTGTTCACGCACTGTTTTTCAGTGAGAGCCCGAAACCAGATTCTCAGGAAACCAACGATGAGTGATTCCGATGTCCTTGGCCGGTTGGAGTTGGCAAAACGAATTGCGGTTGAAGCGGGAAAAATCACGCTCAAATATTTTCAAACTGACGACTTTGAAGTTCAGCGAAAAGGCGACGGGTCTCCATTGACCATTGCCGATCAGGAATCGGAGCGACATCTTCGAGCGGAAATCGCAAAACAATTTCCCAGCGATGCGATCGTGGGTGAAGAGTTCGGAACAACCGACGGTGATTCTGGCTTTCAATGGATTCTTGATCCGATTGACGGGACGAAGTCGTTTATCAGCGGAGTCCCATTGTACGGAACGATGGTGGGAGTTTCTGTGGACGAGCGGGCGATCATTGGTTCATGTTATTTTCCGGGGCTCGACGAAGGAATTTTTGCGTCGAGAGGCGGAGGGGCCTGGGCGTTCAAGCGAGATGAAAAACCCACGCAAGCCAATGTTTCCACCAAGTGCAATTTGTCGGACTGTGTCCTCGTAACCTCGGAAGTGGAAACTTTCAACGAACGAGGCGCGGACGAAACTTACAAAAGGCTGGTCGAGCGCGTTTATTTTGCGAGAACCTGGGGAGACGTTTACGGTTACCTGCTGGTGGCGACTGGACGAGTCGAAATAATGATCGATCCAATTCTCAATATTTGGGATGCGGCCGCCGTGCAACCGATTATCGAAGAGGCGGGGGGCAAGTTCACTGATTGGTCAGGAAAAGAACGAATCGATGCGGGTGAAGCCATCGGCTCCAACGGCCTCGTCCATCCGGCGATTCTAGACTTTACGCGCGAACTAGCAGGCAAGTTTGAGGCTGTTTAACTGCTTGACGTCGATTTGATGTGCAAAAACAGGTCGCGCGATTCTGAATCGAAACTGTTTTTAGTAATCCTTCCGTTGCAGCGGCTATCGGGACGGCCATTCAGTCGTGATCCGCTAAGTGCAGCGAATTTTGGAACTGCGGGTTTCTTGAGTCACCTGAAGTCGAGGGATTAAATTGTCGACGCGCAACGATTGGCCGGTCCATTTCGTTAGCATTCAACCCTCTTTGCACGGGTTCCCCCGGTTGCCGATAGCCGACACCGTAAACGCACGCGATCTGCCGGCTTTCACCCAGGCAACCGTAAGGGTCTCTGCCGCAACCGAAAAAATCACCACAGCATCCATTATCTCGCCGGGCGTAGTTGATCAATCTAAAGTCCTCGAATCGATCAAAGCAATCGAGAAGTTTTGATTGTTGGCATCCGGCATATCTTCGGCGACTGCAATCGGGAAACAGTTCATCGAGTTTTGCTGAAAATGGTCGGGGCCAATAAATCGAGAATTCTGATTTTTGGCAACTACAACATTGCTTGTTGCAGCGGCAGCCCCCTGGTTCGGTTTCCATATAGGGCCGTCCCAGGAAACCCGGAAGTGGATGCCGTGTAAGAGGCATGGTCTGGATCGGCCTCACACATGGGTTACACGGCTTTCTGGGATCGACAGGATAAGGATCGCAGTTTCGAAAAATCTCAGAATTCGTGATCTGCGGCGACTCGATTGGTTTGTTTTTGTCAATTGCAAGGTCCGATGCCCGACTTGCGGCTCTACGAAAATCCGGAATGACGGCGGGATCTGGATTTTCGATTTGGTGAATACTGGAAGACTGTGGCTCCAATCGACTTGGCGCGGACGGCAAATTTAGAGACTGACTTGTCGGTTCTTGACCCGTTTCCGTGTGAGAGACTTGAGAGAAGGCCGTCTGTGACGTCGACGTTGCTTCAACCGCGCTCGTTGGTTTGAGATCGTCATTTACCCACGGGTTTCTAATCCATGATTCCTGGGCCGCAGTCGCGGAAGTGACGAAAACGGCTAAGGTACAAACTACGATGTGGATCGAATTCATATGACCATTTCAACGACGTGAACAGATTTTGTGGTATTTTCCTTAAATCGGTTACGAACAGATTGACACACAAAACCGGAATCCAATATTCGCATTGTGGGAATGATAAGGTTTGTATCGGTTTTTTCGATTTTGTCCAAAAAACGAATCATGCTGTTAAAAATTGACGGTTATGATAGGACTAAACAGCGTTTGGAATTGAAAAACACGGCACTTCCATACTCGCCGCTCAATGTTCAATTTTTTCAGTCAACCACTAAATGGGACGATTTCTCGGATGAGTTTTTGGATTTACAAAATTGGTTTAGCCAGGGTCGGAATGATTTGTGGTCTGTTTGGGGCGCTGTTTTTGTCGGGTTGCGAGACGACCGACTACGAACCATTGATCATGAAAACGAAGCTCCGTGAACTGGAGGAGCAAATTGAAACGATTGGCAAACCGGGTTCAGAAGAGATTCCAGCAGGTTTGGCTGAGCGAATTGGTCAGCTGGAGAACGAGGTGTCGAACCTCAAGAAATCAAATCGCGAATTAAAGGACGAGCTCGTCGCTCAGGCAAAAAGAAAAGAACAAACGCTACATGCTGAACTTGAGAGTCGAGACGCGTTTGTCGAGAAAAACACAGACGGCCTGATCGAGACAATCGATCTTACGGAAATTCGATATGACAACGCATTTCTGCGAAAGCTATCCGACTTAAGAGGATTGAAAAATCTTTCATTGACGGGTTCTACCGCTGACATCCAGACGTTTGAAATTGTTGGCAAGATGGCCAATCTCGAGCGTTTGGATATAGAACGCGCTCCAGCAACTCCCGAAGCCCTTGAACATCTTCAACAGCTTCCGAATTTGAAGTTCATCCATCTTTTTCGCGCGACCATGTCTGACGAGAGCATGAAAGTGATCTCTGAGTTCCCAGCTTTGGAACAGATCCGATGCGGGCAAACTCGCGTGAGCGACAAGGGACTGGCTTATTTGGAAAACTTGAAGAGCCTTCGGGCGATTGACCTAAGTGACTGCAATCGGGTTTCGAATTCTGGTCTGGCGGCCTTGGCGAATTTACCGAACTTAAACTTCGTTAAAGTTTGGGGGCCCCAGATAACCGACGACGGTCTCGAATCAATTGCGAAAATGAAATCTTTGAGAGTGCTCGGCTTGAACGATACCCAAGTTACAGATGAGGGCATCGAAAAAATTTCCAAGCTGAAGAATCTTGAAGAGATTCACTTGTTTCGAACAGGTGTTGGGGACGACGGACTAAAGGCGCTTGCTGAAATGCCCTCGCTCAGATCTCTCAATCTCCGCGACACCAAGATTTCAGACAATGGTGTTGCTTATTTAACGAAACTCAAAATGCTCACCAAACTTGATTTGAGCGAAACCAACTCACCAGGCGTCACTGATGCGTCGCGTGCCCATTTTGAGCAGATGAACAACCTAACTCAGCTGAATCTTTGGAGCACCCAAGTCTCCGACGAATCCGTCAAAGGAATTGTCGAACTGGACAAGATCACCTGGTTGAACCTCGACAAGACGAAAGTGACGGATGAAGGAATCAAGTTGCTCAAAGTGATGCCACAGCTTGAGTGGCTGCACATTGGTTCGAATGAGATAACGGACGAGGCCGTTCAGACGCTCGTCGGGCTCCGTAAGTTGAAGTACTTGAACGTTTCATTCACGAAGATTTCCGATGACGGTTTTTTTGAACTCGACGATCAACTCGTATCGCAAGGCTGCGAAGTTGTTGGTCCCTAGTGTCGGTTCGTGGCATTTCGCGGGGCGAATTAACGATCTAGAGCCGGCGAGTCCTTACAACCCTCTCCCGAACCCTCACGCGTCGCCGGGAGTTGGAATGAATTCACAGCCTCTCCCGAAAACATGTAGACCAGCCTTTCCCAGACTGACATGAGTCTGGGGCAGGCTCGGTACTATTGCCGTTCGATTCACATCAAGGCGTAAACACAAACAGCTTGGTCAGATCTCGCCCTTTTCGATGCCAAAATAGGTAAGAACTCGGTCAAACAAATCCGTGTCCTTCAACCTCTTGGAATTGAGAATCGAATCGGCAGATGTAATAACAATGCCTTGTTGATCATTTGGGTCGGGTAACGCACCGTGAGAGCCCTTGATTAAAGTCGCGTCTAGTGGCACGCTCATGTTTGACATTTCCAAGCACAATTCGACAGGGTCGTAGCCTGGTTTCTGGTGAATGTCGACCGTGCGCGCGAAATCAGGTGCCATCATGTCGTCTAGCCACCAGTAATAAGCTTGCCAGCTATCCGGGCTCGAAATGATCACGACATCGCCACTACGCGGGTGGTCGATTCCGAACTGAACTTGTTCGCTACGGTTCAAAACTTGTTGGATTCCGGTTTCATCCGCCATGATCGACTTCACCTGCTGAACGATTGTGGGATCGGAATTCTTCACAAAGACGTGTGAAAACTGGTGATCGACGAGCGCCCAGGCAGCACTTTTTTCAAAATCGATTAGCTCCTTGCCCTTAACGATCCGCACCTGCAACAGACCCTTCTGACGTAACAGCCGGTTCGGATACGTCACGTGGTCTACCGCAGTAATCACGTACTCACTTGCAATCAGCCAAACGACATCTAAACCGTATGCCGAGTGCATTTGACTGACGAGTTTTCCAATTAAGTCATCAAGATCGGCGACGGCTTCATTCGCTTGTTGGCTGTCGGGCCCGAATTTCTGCGCGGCATAGTCCAAATGTGGAATGTAGATGTAGAAAAAGTCAGGTTTGAATTTTTGCGCCGCGTGAACTGCCGAGTTTGCGATCCATTGCGAAGATCGGATATTGGCCAATGGTCCCCAGAAATGTTTTAGGGGAAAGTGGTCCAGTTCTTTCAGCAACTCACCATAAAACTCTTG
Organism: Planctomycetaceae bacterium; assembly: GCA_024638965.1. Lineage (GTDB taxonomy): Bacteria > Planctomycetota > Planctomycetia > Pirellulales > Pirellulaceae > Mariniblastus. The sequence continues at coordinate 17,135 of JAHEJI010000064.1, read as the reverse complement.
CGGTTTTGTATAGCACCACAAATCTTCGCTGCCGTCTGGTTGGTGAATTGGAGCCGGCATGCAAACGTAATCGGCACCGCAACCCTTACTCAACATAGGAAACCAGGCGGCAGTCATGAGTGAAGGGTTGTTTTGTTTGAGCACATCCCACAACTGAGGCTGTTCGATGACCTCGTTCCAGGCCGTCCACATCTCGACCTGGTTCTTCTTGTCCCCGTCGGCATCGCGCCAAAAAAAGCCGTTCGCGACAACGCCATGCTTGTTAGGCAGTTTGCCCGTCAACATGTTCGACTGACTCGGCCAGGTCACGCTGGGAAACGAATGAGCGAGGCTGGCCCATTCGCCTTTTTCGACCAGTAATTTCAGATTGGGCATCAACCACAGGTCTTTGTCGCGGAGGCCGGGGATCGTCAGAATAATCAGGGGCTTTGGCATGTGTCGATTTCAGTCTTTCCGACGGTCTTCATGATTCGTTGAAGAGTTTGTCATCAGTTCAGCATCCATTCATAAGAAGTGCCACACAGTATCTTTTCTATGGTCTCAAAATTGCTCAAGGAGTGTCGGGTCGACTCTTTGTTGATTCGATGAGTGAGGCACTGAGGATTTTTTTGTGGACGGATATCAAGAAACTGGGTGATCTTGTTGTATCCAACCGTTGCGTCATCTTGAAAGTCTTCTTCGTAGTTCAGGATCAAATAAGTTGTGGATCCCAAGGCCTGGACAATTTCTTCGTACGTTGAATCAAGAAATCGAAAGCACTCCAAAATCGTTCGGTTTTCTCCACCCAGACTTACCAGCTGCGGGTCGAGAAGCACGGCAGTAAATTCTGGTTCCGGATGCGAATTGGCAAAGTGCCACCGTTGACTTGCCTGACCCCGCGCGACGGAAATCGCTTGCCGCAAATAGTTCTTGCGTTTGAGAACAATGAAATGGCTGAAGTTTCGTTTCTTTAGCCGGTAAATGAACTCCGGGAGCGGAAGGTTTAGCCCGTTCGAATCGAGATGCTGAAACTTTGCTTCAAAGCCAACAATTGGATGCCGAGAATGAGAAATCGATTCGTCAAAAGAGGCCCATGGATTTTCGACTTGATCTTGAGATTCGTGAAGGTCATGAAAGAGCTCACCCTTCCAATCAACATCAGGGTGACTGCCGACCATGTTCGCGATCAACTTACTTCCACAACGGCCAAAGTGAAAACAGCACAACCGTTTTTGAGCTTTAGGTTTTTTTTGGAAAATGGACCGCCACATGTTCGACCTTTTTGGACCTGAATTTCGTGAGAAATCAGATAATATTCGTCGTTATTTCGTGAGAATCCCGATGACGGGGCTCCTTATTCCAACGCGGAACGCGCGTCTTCAATCATGGGACTCAGGAACTTGAATGATTCTCGAACAATTTCAGCAGCGTTATGACTATGGCGGCTGAGTTCGACATTCAAGGTGCCTTTATAGTCGTTTTCGAGCAGGGCTTCGATGACGGGCGGAAAGTGGATTTGCCCCTCACCGAACATCAGATGTTCATGAAGTCCAGCGCACATGTCTTCAATGTGGACGTTGATTACACGGTCGATCCAGCGTTCAATGTAGCCTACGATCGGGACTTCGCTCAGGCAAAACAAATGTCCAATATCCATCGTCATCTTGAGTCGATGCGAGTCGATTAAGTGAAGCAATCTCTCAAATCGGCCCGTGGTGTCAATTAACATTCCGGGTTCCGGTTCGAAACCGATATAAACTGCACGTTCTTCGGCATACTTCAATACCGGCTGGAGGTTTTTGGCAAGTCGATCAAGTGCTCGCTGAAACGACTGGAACTCGGGCTTTTTTCCTGACCAGATGGAAACACAATCGCTTTCCAGGAAAACTGCGGTGTCGATGCAATACTTCAAATAGTCGACGCGAAGCTCAACGTTGGCATCGTCGTCATCCATCAGCGTGGGCCAATGTTTGCGAAACGGATCGAGCAGGAATCTGGCTCCGGTTTCAATGACGTTGGAAAACCCATTATCTTTCAGAAACTGCTTGATTTCCTTCAATTGTTCAAACCTCCGCTCGTCCTTGGGGTTCAACCAATTATGGTCGATCGTGATTGCGACGCTTTTGAATCCAGTATCGGCAAGCAGTTGAAGTGCGTCGAGCGGAGCGTGGTGAGCCAATCCGTTTGTATTGTAGCCAAGAATCATTTACGCAGATGTTTCGTGAGGTGACGACAGTGCGTTATCATGATCCAATTGGTCCAAAAATCAATCGGTAAACGGCTTAAGTCGATGCGGTCTTTCGCCCCAGAATGATGGATGGAACCAGGAGACAGGCAACCACAATCGCATAGATTACTTGACCGGGCGCGGCAAGATAACAGATTGAGGCGTCCAAAATGATTAGACTTCGCAAAACCGAAACGACAGCCATTTGAATGTCTTTGGGCCGACCCGTTATAACAGCAGTCATCGTTTTGCGAACGATTGGAATTGAAACAAGCAATATCAGAACCGGATACAGCATTTCAAGCCGGTCTGGGAAATCTGCGTTCGGAATCAAGGGAAGAATCGCCAGCCCAACGATTCCCAATAGCAACACTGTTCCACAAGGTACAAGTGACAACGGCGCATTATGCTTTGTTTCGTGACGAGCAAACCAGGTGACTCCAGCGATCAGAACGCAAATGCTCATCGCCACCCAAATTACCGGAATCGAAAATCCGTACAGCCAGTCTGCCCCTTCTGCAGTCCAAATGGTGCTCGCACCCAGCAGGACGTTAAAAGCTCGACAGAGTCCCATCAACACTGGCGCGGCCCTTGTTTTCTTTAATAGTGAGTCATAAAGAAAGATGCAGATCGCCAGCAGCAAAGCGATGACACCTGGTCTCCAGATGATTATTTTTGGCTCTTGGTCGATGCGAATAAATAATCCGGCTAGCGTGGCCAGTACAACGCCTGCCAACAAGAGTCCAAAACCGGTACGCTTTGCCACCACGACTGAAATTGCTCCTGCAGGAAGCGGGCGGCTCGGGCGCTGCTCCCGGTCAATCTCGACGTCATAAACGTCATTGAGCACCATTCCGGCAGTGTATAATGCTGCTGATGCAAACAACAACAAAACTAACGGCAATGATGGGGACCAACCACCATTGGCCAACAAAAATGCCATCAGGATACTGGACAGGGCGGTCGGAAGATTAGCGATGCGAAATAACTGCAGCCATGCCAGCAAGCTGTTGCGGGTCGAATTCTCAATCAATTGTTCGCTACACATCGCCGTTTTCACCAAGTGGTAACAGTTTCCAATGGCCCGAGTGTAGCCAATTTCTACTGGCAAGCTTTGAACTTAACGGTATGGAAGCGTTTTGAGCCACCAGATGCTAGCCAATTCCGAATAAACCCAGGCATAAAAAAACCCGACCGTCTGATTTCAAACAAGTCGGGTTACCCCCCTGGGATATCGCGTATTTGCAACATCCTGTTGATGTCTCAACAGACCAAAGTATCGACCATAAATCAGCAAGTCTTTGGTAAAAGTTAACAACTTTTCAGTTTCGCCCGCCCAGGTAATTAATTCCGCCTATTTGGGGTGCAAGAATAACAAAGTCTGTACCGGAGGTCGAAAGTTCACCGAATAAACAGAAAAAGACTTGTCTTGTCGCGCACGGACTGCGCGATCCGGATAAACTCCAGGTCCAAAGGGTAGAAAACGTGAATCGATCTTCGAGTTGGCTTGCCGTTTTGCCTTCGCTGCTGATTCCGATTTGCCTGGGGTTGATGATGTACCTGGGTCTTTCGATCATGTTGGAGCGGGGAGTTATCGACGACGAAACCGTCGTGCGTTACTTGACCGGCCATCCTGTATCAAAAGCGACATTGATCCTGTTTTTTGTTGGTGTCGGTTCGCTGGCGTTAATCGCAATCAACGTTTTCACACAATTCGCGCACGCTCACTCGATTCGCCTGGGGAGCCAGGCAGACGACGATTCAAATCGAGAAAAATCGGATGTCGATCTTGCGGTTGACTTGGGCCAGCAATTGGTCGATATGCCGAAAAAATATCGTGACCACTATTTGTGGCGTCGACTTCATGAGGCCTTGCATTTCGTTCATCGAAGCGGATCGAGTGCAGGGCTAGAAGACGAAACCAAGTATCTTTCGGAATTGGATGTCGATCGGCAGCACCAACGATATTCGTTGGTACGAATTTTGATCTGGGCAACTCCGATGCTGGGATTTCTCGGGACCGTTTTGGGTATTTCTCAAGCACTGGGTGGTATCGATGTTGGGCCGGACAATAACTTTCAGCAAATGATGGGCGGGTTGAGAGCAAGTCTTTACATTGCTTTTGACACGACTGCCCTGGCCTTGACGCTTTCGATTGTGCTGATGTTTGGCCAGTTTTTGATTGATCGTTTTGAGTCGCAATTATTGGCGCTAGTTGATTATTTAACCCGAAGTGAACTTTCATCGCATTTTGCGATGTCCATAGAAACCGAAACGACGGCGATCGACGCTCTACAGGAAAACATGTTAGCGTCCACAGAAAAAGTCGTCGAAAAACAGGCCGAGCTCTGGCGAAAAACGATTGGTACTGCAGAAGTTGCCTGGATTGACTCAATCGCCGGTGTGAGTGATCAGGTTCAGCAGAGTCTGACGACAGCACTCGGAAATGCTGTCAACAACTTGGGTACTTGTCTTGATCAGTCGATCCAACGCGCCGACAAGTCGATGTCTCACCGTTGGCAGCAGTGGCAAGTCATGTTGTCAGAAAATACGCGTGACGTCAGGCAACAGCAAAAAGATCTATTGCTACAGACTCAGTTCATTAAGGAAATCGTGGATCGAATGGAAAAGGTCCAACCAATCGTCGCTTCCACGAAGTCCATCGTCGATAACGTCGTCAATGAGGACGTGAATCCCGATTTGAAACAAGCGAGCTTTGAATTGGCGGCACCAATCGACATTGAATCAGAACCGACTGTTGAGGTGAAGTCAACGGGATCAGACGATATTGAATCGTTGAGCGAGAGTGATCCGGCGGATTCCGGACATATGAGAATACCATTTGTACCAGAAGTGATCATGCAAGTTACGGATGGCAAGCCGGCTTTAAGCGTCTTCAACCCGAAGAAGGAAACGGATGAGTCAAATGACTCACCCGACGAATTAGCTGGTTCACCACGATACCTTGTCGCCGAACAAAAAGCTGGCGTTGAGACGAAAGATCCATTCCCAATTCAAGTCGATGATCAGGCGAAAAAGGCTGCATGAGGCGTTCTCGAAGAAATCGCGAGCAACTCACCGTTTCGTTGTTCCCTTTCCTGGCAGTTCTTATCTGCACGCTGGGCGTACTGGTGATCATGCTGGTCATGGCAGCCAAAGATGCTGATATCGAGGCACGAAAGGTGCGTGAGGACGATCAAGAGAAACAGCTTGCCAAAATCGCTGCGCTAGAACTGGAACTGAACACAAAGCTCGTTCAAGTCGAAGGGTTAGAGTTGATTCGGCCTCAAGCGACAAAACGACTGGAGCAAATCCGAAATCATCGTGGCTATCTTGAGAACGAAATCCGAAAACTGGATCAGCAGGCGATTCAGTTGGCGGCTCAACTGCAACAGGTCAATCAAAAGGCGGAACAACCTCGCGAATCAATCGCATATGATCGCGAAATTGAATGGTTGAAATCGCAAATCGAGGAAGCCCGCAAACAACTCAACGGCGTTCGACAAGCCGCGGCCGAATTTCAACCGGTAGCCTATTCGATTGTGCCACAGCCGGGGCCGGGCGGAACCAATCGACGACCGATCTATCTGGAGTGTACGGGCAACGGGGTTATCATTCAACCGTTAGGAGTGACGCTGAAGTCGTCCAGCTTTGTTGAGCCGGTCGAGCCGGGAAATCCGCTCGATGTGGCGCTCTTGGTTATTCGGGAATACTGGAAAAAGTACGATTTGGCTGGCGAAGCAGGGAATCCCTACCCCTTGCTTGTGATACGTCCTAGCGGAGCGCAATCTTATGTCGTCGCGCGCCGAGCCATGAAAAGTTGGGATGACGAATTCGGATATGAAATTGTTGAAGAGGAAAAGATACTGGATTTTGGCAAAGTCGATGAGCAGTTGAAAGCTGATGTTGAGTCGGCGATCGCTGAGGCACAACGCCGGCAATCGCTTAGGGCCGTAGCAGCCATGGAACGCCGCGCTCTCCTGCGAGAATCGATGAATCGTGGGTCCGGGCATCGACCCGGTCTCGTCGCATCAGGACCGCTCGGAGGATTTGTGTCGGAAGGTGGTCAAACTACTGACACTCAATTCGCCGACGAAAATCAACCCTCTCGTTCAGCAACCAAGTCTCGACCAAACAACAGACCTCCTTTCAAATCGGCGCTGGATCTTTACCGCAACTCAAGTCGACCAGGCGCCCGTTCCTCACCAGCCGTAGCTGCCAAACAAGACAACTCCAATCCTCAAGCAAAGTCTCAAGGCCAAAGGAATGTGCCTGGCTCCGAGGGACAGCAAGGCAATTCCAAGATCTCAAGTCGAAAGCAGAGTATTGCGACCGAGCGCGGGCAAGGCTGGGCGCTGCCAAGTCAAACGCCGGGAGCGACAGGTTACTTGAGACCTGTTCGTATCATCTGTGCCGCCCATCAACTTGGAGTTCGTACAGCGCCGGATAGCCTGATTACGATCCCAATTAATGACTCCATCGAGAATGCGATCGAAGACCTGATCGAAGTCGTTTGGCAACTGATTGATGGGTGGGGGAGCGCCGGAGACAACGGTTACTGGAAGCCCGAATTGCGAATTACCGTACAGCCGGGTGGTCGTCACCAATTTGAACAGCTGAAGACTCTTTTGCGGCAGAGCGGACTTGAAATAAAGGAGTTCGCAGAATGAGCATCAGGGAAATCACGACAGGCCAGGATTCGTTTCTAGATATCATTGCCAACCTGGTTGGAGTTTTGATTATTCTGGTCGTGATCGTCGGCGCACACGCGAAACAAAGTTGGGTTAAGGTTTCTGAAGACTCTGCCCTCACTTCTCAAATCGAAAAAATGGTTTCCGACGTCCAGGACTTTGAGACAACCGTTACCAAATTAACCGCAGACAACCATCTCCTGGAATCGACGATCGCGAACGAAGCAACGATTGGAAATTCTCTTGAGCAGAAACGGCATCGAATGCTGGTTCAGATTCAAAGAGTTGAAGCTGAACTTGAGAGGCGTCGAATGCTACTTGACGAACATAATCGAACTATTTTTGACCGGAATGTGAAAAAGGCGTCGCTGGAATCTCAACTCCGGGAATTCCAACGCGCGGCTCAAGCGGCTAAGACGATCGTTAAACCAAAAAACGAAGTCATCGAACACTATCCCACGCCGATCGCAAAAACAGTCTTCTCCGATGAAATTCATTTTCGTTTATCCAATGGCAGGATCACCTACGTTCCCATGGACGAATTGATCGAGTTGATGAAATCCGAATGGAAAATTAAGGCCGAGAAACTAAAACAGTCGCCAACGACGTTAGAAACAGTTGGGCCAATTTCAGGATTTAGAATGCAGTACGAATTGGAGTCGGTCGTAGTAAAACGAGCGTCTGATTTTGGTGAACTTGCTCACCAAGTCGTACGCTTGAGCAGATTTGTGATGGTTCCAATCCATCGGGAATCTGGTGAATCAATTGAGCAGGCCATTCAACCGAATTCAGAGTTTCGCGTTATTGTCGATACCAGGCCGGCTAACAAAACGACCGTGTCAATCTGGGTATACCCGGACAGTTTTGCCGAATTCAACGAACTGAAAACTTGGCTACGCGAACGCGGCTATCAAACGGCAAGTTGGCCATTATCGCATGGAAAACTTATCTCTGGCGGGCCGGATGGATTTAGAACCTCTGCCCATTGAGGCGTCGACCCAATCGGATTCTTGGTTGATTGTAACTGAAATTAACCGACGTTGAATGGTTTTTTCTTTTTGGATTCCAGCACGAAATCCACTAAAATAAATGTACCGATCTAATGATTTGTGAGGATCTAGTCCCTCGCTCTATCATCGTCTTTTCAATCACAATCGATCATGGCAAGGAAAAATCCTAAGCGGAATATTTCGCGTATTGAGACCTACAGTCCGGCCGGAAAAATGTATGGCGGCTGGGAAGTGCGTATGCAGCGCAGGGGCAAGAAGACGGAAAAGTTTTTTTCCGACAATGGTTTTGGTGGCAAACGTAATGCGCTCAAGGCAGCCCAGGGATTTCGTGACAATCTGGAAGAGAAATCTCGCAAATACACGGTCAAAGAACTGGCAAGTCGACCTTCCAAACGAAACAAGTCTGGAGTGGTTGGCGTCCGATTGCACCATCAAAAGGATAGCCGCGGTGACTTCATCTATTATTACTGGTACTGGGTCGCCCAATGGACCGATGGCCACGGCCGACGAAGAACAAAATCTTTTTCCTGCCACACGTATGGCGACGAAGAAGCCTACCGTCTCGCCTGCGAAGCACGAAAAAAGGGTGTCCATCAGGCAAAACGATAATTCAAATGGAAGCCACAGAACGACAAGTTGAGATATTTCAAACTCGATGGCGGCCAAGGTCGACTGCGCTTGATCGGCCTACCACTCAATCGTAACCGATTCGCCCTTTTTGACGCCGAGCATTTCACTCAAACTGATCCCGACGATTTCGATTTCAATAAATCCGCTGCTGCCAAAAGAAGCGACCATCGTCGCCGGTGGTTGATCATGATCTGCGGGAAACAAGCCAACGGTCGCGTGATCGCCGAATTTTATCGTCAGTGATTCGTCCCGCGGCGCATTGGCGACTTGTTCATTGGAAATGTCTGAGATGAGCCTTCCAGATTCGTCAATTGAACTGACCTGACCTTGGATCTGATGTGCCAACGCTGTGCTCCCATCTCGCTCACTGTTCTACCTGGCCGTATCTTATCGGCTTGGCAAACAAAAGAAAATACGGGCCTTAAAAGGTTGACGTTTACAATTCAAACAAAAGAATTTCGCCATTGTTAAAATTCAAAAAAAGAATGATCAACCGGAATTATCAATGATTTCCACGATTTTCTTGCGAATGGTATTCGGATTGATGTTTGGATTGAGCTGTTTCGCTTTGCCGATCAAAGCTCCGATGGCTTTGTGATTTCCGGCTTTGTATTGTTCGATGACGGTCCGGTTTTCAACGATTAACTGTTGGCAGATCGCTTGCGTCTCTTCCTCGTTGACATGCTCGATCCCCACAGCGCGGACCGCATCGGCTGCTTTTGTTTTTGAAGAGATCATGACGGCAAAAACTTCTTTCGCTCGAGAAGTACTCAATTGAGAAGACTTGATCATCTCTAACAATTCGACCAGCCACTCTCCTGGGATCGGAAATTGCTTAATGGAAACCTCATTTTCATTGAGGTGTCGCAAGACCTCTTGTGTTACCCAATTGCCCGCAAGTTTGCCGTCACCACATCCCTGGGCCACAATTTCGAAATACTCGACCACTTCCCTGCCCTGATTCACGATTACATCTGCAGCATAGGCTGGGATTTCGTATTGGGTTTCGATTCGCTTGCGAATGGCAGCCGGCAAATCACCGAGTTCCGCCTCGATGGAACGAATTTCCGCTGTCGGTACATCAATCGCAACCAGATCGGGATCTGGAAAATAACGATAGTCAGCCGATTCTTCCTTTTCGCGCTGGGGCACAGTTTTTTGACTCTGATCGTCCCAACCGCGTGTTTGTTTCGGAGCATCGTGGATTGTGATTCCGTTTTCTTTCCAGGCGGCGTACTGTCGTTGGGATTCGTAATTCAACGCCCGCTCGACGCTTCGAAAACTATTAAGGTTTTTGACTTCAACGATCGGGGTCGCCTGGCGTTCACCTTCCAATTCGATATGCAAGTTCACGTTGGCATCAACCCGCAGGCTGCCCTGTTGCATGTTGCAATCTGAAACACCCAGGTACAACAAGATTAGTTTCAGCTCGGTAAGGAAGGCTTTTGCCTCGACGCCGCTGCGAAGATCGGGTTGCGTCACGACTTCCAAAAGCGGTGTGCCGGTCCGGTTCAAGTCGATCTTTGAATCGCCTTGACCGTTTTCTTCGTCGTGCAAACTCTTGCCAGCATCTTCTTCCAGGTGTGCTCGTTCAATGCGAACAGTTCCTGGTTTGAACTTGCCCTTGGGATCAGAGATATGGAGGAATCCTTCACCGCAAATCGGTTTGTCAAATTGGCTGATTTGGTAGCCTTTTGGAAGGTCGGGGTAAAAGTAGTTTTTTCGATCCCATTTCGTCAAGGAAGCGATCTTGCAATTTAAAGCGAGCCCAGTTTTGATCGCCAGGCGAAGAGCATGTTCGTTGAGCACCGGGAGCGAGCCGGGCATACCTGTGCAAACGGGACAGGTTTGGGTGTTCGGTGCCGAACCGTAAAGGGTGGAACAGCCGCAGAACAGTTTCGATCGAGTTAACAGTTGAACGTGAACCTCCAAGCCGACGATCGTTGTGAAACTGTCCGCAATCATGAGACGGGGCTCCGTATATGCCAATCCGTCTGGCTTTGATACTGGTGAACGACGTTGAGCAAAAATGCTTCATCGAACGCTCTACCCTGAAGTTGAACACCGATGGGTAAACCCGATTCAGAAAATCCAGATGGGAAAGAGATGGCCGGAACGCCCGCAAGGTTGGCGGAAACAGTGAAAACGTCTGCCAGGTACATCTGGAGGGGATCGTCAATTCGCTCACCAATTTTGAAAGGCAAAGTAGGAACGGTTGGGCCAATGATGGCTTCGACGTTTTCAAAAGCCTTGTCGTATTCGTTTTTGATTAACCTTCTTACTTTTGAAGCCCGCAAATAGTATTCGTCGTAGTAACCCGAGCTTAACGCGAAAGTGCCGAGCATGATTCTGCGTTTCACTTCAGGCCCAAAACAAGCGGCGCGTGTCCTGGCGTACATCGCCTCCAGACTCCTTTCATTGGAACGCGAGGTGTATCGAACTCCGTCGTAGCGGGCCAAGTTGCTGCTCGCCTCACACGAAGCGATCACATAATAGGCGGCGACTGCATATTGGGTCATCGGCAGTCGAACCTCAGAAATCTCGGCGCCTAGAGACTCCATGACTTTGACCGTTTCGCCTACCGCGGCCTTGATTTCGTCATCCACACCGTCCTGCAAGTGATCAGCGCACACGCCAATTCGTTTCCCACGGATACTCTTCGACAGGTCGTTTTTCATATCAGGCAAATTCAGGTTGGCGGAAGTCGAGTCTCGCTCGTCGAAGCCACCGATCACGTTCAGCATCAATGCGGCGTCAGCTGCCGACCTCGTCATGGGCCCAATCTGGTCGAGGCTGCTTGCAAACGCGATCAAGCCAAATCGGCTGACACGACCATACGTTGGTTTGAGACCGGTGATTCCACAAAATGCCGCCGGTTGGCGAATCGATCCACCCGTGTCGGAACCCAATGCCATCGCAGACATGTGACTGGCAATCGTAGCCGCCGAACCGCCGCTAGAACCGCCGGGTACAAAATCGCTTGCCCATGGATTGTGAGCTGGACCAAAATGCGGATTCTCATTGGAACTGCCCATGGCAAACTCGTCCATGTTGGTTTTGCCAATGATGATCGCGTCCGCTTTTTTCAAACGTTGGATGACGGTTGCGTCGTAGGGAGGCGAAAAGTCCTGCAGGATTTTTGAACCGGCCGTGGTCTTCATTCCTGCCACACAGATCCCGTCTTTTACGAGTACGGGAAGCCCGGCAAGCAGGCCAACCGGTTCATCGTTTTTCCTTCGTTGGTCGATCTTTGCGGCGTGTTCCCTCGCTGCCTCGAAGTCGGTATGCAAAACGCAATTCAGACTTTGTTGGGATTCAATTCGTTCTCGAAAGCCATTCAAACATTCGACGGCCGAGATTTCTTGCTCGTTCAGCCGTTCAAGTATTTGCGTTGCTGTGAGAACACAATGATTGTCCTTCATGCGTCACCATCACTGTCCAAATACGGGCGGCACGAGATAGAACTCTCCGTCGTTTTTGGGAGAGTTGGCAAGTACTTCTTCACGACTGAGGCTGGTGCGGATTTCGTCGCTTCGAAGGGCGTGATTCGAATCGAACGCGCCAAAAAAAGGTTCGACTCCGGCGAGGTCCAGTTCGTTCAGCTGATCCACGTAAGTCAGAATCTCATCCAGTTGAGTCTGCACTTGGGCCATGCTGTTTTGAGGAAAATCGATGCGAGCAAGTCTCGCGACCTTCTCTGCCGAAAACTTTTTGCCGGGATCTGACACTGTTCTTGAACCCAAAAAGAAAGCCGCGATCCAGCAATCGCGGCACATGATTGTTCACTATTAGCTATTCATTTCCGGATCTTAACCGGGCAATTTGAATGGCTTTTGTTTAACGGCTTTGCGAACTTTGCCGCTGCGAATGCACTGAACGCAAACCTTCATCGTCTTCGCTCCGCCTCCCGGAATTGCCGCATGAACTTTTTGCAAGTTGGGTCGAAACTGACGTCGTGTAATACCGGTTATTTTTGTACCAACACCCCCCAGGTACTTTGGCTTACCTCGGAGGTCGACAGAATTGCCCATTTGAGCACGTTTTCCACAAACTTCACACTTGCGTGCCATTATCAATTTCCTGCGTCTTCTTCAAATACGGAATCTTCGAGCCACGTAATATAGCAAGTTGATTAACGGAGGGATAGCGGCAAAAACCCGCGAAAAAGCCGCCCAATCCAGCGGAATACAGACTACTAGCTGATGACGCCACGATTCGTTAACCGGTTAGCCGCGAGGGCGCGGGCTGATCGCGTTCCATTAGCCCCTGAGGAAAGACTGCAATCCAAGGACGTCCAAGAAATTTCGAGTTCAACGGGATTCGAGTGTTTCACCGCAGTTTCTGCGCGATTTGTGGGCATGATATTGAAAAATTTGAATTGAGTCCGTTTTGGTTGCGGCCTGGTGTCGCGGAAGATCTGCTCCCACCGCGTAAACGCGCTTGGGGCCGCGTGGAGCGGGGGCCAGTCAGAAGCCCCCGCGTTTACGCGGTCGGGAGTCTCACCACTCACCTGTCAAACGCGCGATTTGCGGGCATGTTATTGGAAAAAAAGTTGAAGTAAATCCGTGTTGGTTGTGGCCGCCCCATTAGATTAGGCGGTCTTTTTCAAGCTCATTTCAATTCGTTGGCTACACAAGCGAATTGCCGTTTCAAAACTGATCAGTTGTTTGAGTTGGTCCGGAAATTTGCGAAACCATGATATCACGATGAGTTGAAGCTGCATTTCCAATAGATTCGCTGGAGTCTCCAGGGATTGCCGCGAGATTTTCGTCAACTGTTCCGTCGTTCGTTCTGCACGGGAAGCTCGATCCGGTGGTCCACTGGTAACGATCAATCTGCCGCCTCGAAGTACCAGCCAACACGTTCGTCCGCGCCGCGTCCGAAACGGCACAACACCATTGAGCGTTGTTTGGGCTCGCCGCAACGAACTCAAACGGCGGTCAAGCCAGGTCAAGTTTTCGAGATCGTCGCGCAGCACGACCGCCCTTTCGAAAGCCTGCTTTGAGGCAGCTTCCGTCATTTCCCGTTCAAGCTTGGTCAATATCGCTACATCTCGTCCCTCGAGGAATTCAATCGCGCGATCGACATTGTTCTGGTATTCGCGAGCACTACATGCTCCCGCGCAGGGTGCCGGACAACTTCCCAACTCATAACGAATACACTTCGCGGTTGCGGGATCGTCGAACAAGGTTCTTTGGTTGTTAAACTCGAATTTTGTCCTGTCAGGACAGTCACGCAATCGAAAAACCTGGTTTAAACTGATGATCGCTTGCCGTAGCCGGTTTGTGCCTGAGATCGGACCAAACGTAAGCGATGTTCTTTTGGAGATTCGACGAGCCAGAAATGCATTCGGTGCTGCACCCCCACTGATGCAAAGGAAGGCAGGTTGAGTCCGTGTCGGTTGGCCTTGGGAATTGAAGTCAGGTCGCCAGCGATGTATCAATTCCTGCTCTCGAATCAACGCCAGCAGTTCGTGAGAAACCGGCTCCCAAACCAGTTGTTGACTATGCTGACGAATCCGGCGCATTTTTGGGTCAGTCGGCGTCTTGGCAAAATACGAAAGCAGTCGGCTGCGCAGTGATTTTGATTTGCCGACATAAACCAGTTGCCGATTCGAATCCAGCCATCCATAAACACCCGGTTCGAACGCGCACTGTTCACGTAGCAATTTGCGCGCATCCATGCGATCCACTGGAATCGAATGGCGGTTTAACTCACCGCGGGTTTGGCGGGATAGAATCGACGGACCGAAACCATCAAATTTCGCGGGGCGATCTAGCAATGTCGTCATGACGTCCTTCCTTAAATCACATCCATGTAATGGCCGTTCGATTTTCTCAGGACTGACGGTTTCTGCCAAGTAGAATCTTCCTATTTTGACATTTTGGTGTGGCTATACGATTTCACTCGTGGCTGGGCCCGATTTTTGCGGAGCGTCTGTATTTCGTTTGGGTTTTGGATCTTGGCAAACGAATGCTTGCACAGCGTACGTATTTTCGGGGGCAGAAAATCCTCGGGGAGTGCCGAAGGCTGACACTACAATTTGGACGATTTTCGTCGTAAAACTTTGCGTGTTCAGAACTTCCGGAGCGAAGGCCTCTGAAAGCCCGTTAAACCTTGTCGATTTTTCCGTCCATAGAAAACACTTACCAATTCGCTAACGTTTTTTTGATTGACAAGTCGATAACTACTGTACATCCACGCCGGGAGGACGGGACACGGATAGTTCCGGATCAGGATATGAGTCATGACATGACGATGGAGCGACATGTCGTGACTTTTTTTGCGCGCACTTGAAGTAACAAAAAAGAGCGTACCTCCTGCTCTTACTCCTCAAACGGCACGGAATCGGATAAGTTCGATGAATGTTCTCGTCTTCGCTTTCACTCGATCAATCAACTGACTCGTTGACAACAAACGAGTTGCGGTTGCCAAACTACCAGCCGATGCTGTTGACGCTGCTGTTTTTCTCAGCCGGAATTCTTTTTGATTGGTATTTTGACATTTCGGCCGCTACGTATTTTTGTGCGTTTGCGATCGCCATCTTACTGTGGTGCATTTTGTTTGGCCGTCGTCGTGCTGTAAGCGAACGAGGCCAGCTCATTCGGTATGCCGTCTGTTCCGTTTTGTTGGCGATCAGCCTGGCAAGTGGAGGCGCGTTCTGGTTTCACGCGAGATGGAACTGGTATGGAGCGAATGACATTGGGAGGTTCGCCGCAGGCCAATCTCAAAGCGTCTGTCTTGAAGCAAGAATCAAGTCCGAACCGCGATGGATGGTGGCAGATGAGAACCAGGCGGAATTTAACGCAATTCCTGTCGTTGATCGTACTCGAATTGAAGTCGCGATTCTTGAAATTCGCGACGGTACGATTTGGAAAGATGCTTCAGGTCGAGTCGATTTGGTCGTGCATGAACGGACCGACCACGTGCATTCAGGAGATCGAGTTCGAGTTTTTGGCAAACTGGCCCAAATTAGTGGGCCAACGAATCCGGGCCAGTTTGATTTTCGCAAATATTATCGGAGCAAATCGCAAACCGCCGCACTGCACGCCATGTATGCGGAAGCCGTGGTTGTTGTTGAGCCGGCGGAACATTGGTCTGGTGCGCGGATGTTATCAACGTTGCGCCGAAAGTTGAATGAGATTACCTGGAGATATGTCGCACCCGAGCGGGCAGGCTTGGCTTCCGCGATATTGTTAGGCAATCGGAGTCAATTGACGTCGTCGAGAAAAGCTCAGTTTTTGATGACGGGGACCGTGCATTTGTTGGCGATTTCCGGACTGCATGTCGGCATTCTCTCCGGGCTGTTTTTCTTTTTCTACAGAATTGGTTTGATTCGTCGCAAGACATTTTTATTTTCAACGATATTTTTTGTTCTGTTTTACGCGTGGCTGGTTGAGTTTCGACCTCCGGTCAGCCGGGCCGCGATTCTCATTATTCTGCTCTGCATTGGACGGCTACGAGGTTATTCTTCGTTTTCATTTAACTGGTTGGCGGCGGCAGGATTCGTTATCTTGTTGATCAATCCGTCGGATCTATTTCAAATTGGGCCCCAGCTAAGTTTTCTTGCCGTGGCAACGATTACCTTTGGGAAAGACTGGTTGTTTTGGCCGCAATCTTCGGATCCGATCAAAAGGCTGATTGCCAATACGCGACCATATCACATCCGTACCCTGTTCTGGATTGGTCGCAAGACGCGTGCGGCAATTCTGGTTAGCGGATTAATCTGGCTGATTGCCATGCCTTTAGTCGCGTACCGATTTAATCTATTGGCGCCCATCGCTCTGATTGTTAATCCACTCTTGTTGTTACCAATCGCGTTTGCTCTGTACGGTGGTCTGGGCGTACTGGTTTCGGGTTGGTTTTCGCCGTGGCTGGGAAGTATTTTCGGCGCCGTTTGCAATTGGAATCTCAATTTGATTGAGTGGCTGATTGCCGTTGCCAACACGGTGCCGATGAGCCATGTATGGACGGCAGGTCCCTCGACGGTTTCCGTGATCGTGTTCTATATCGGTTTGTTTTTTCTGGCGATATTTCCGGCCACGCGGTTGTCCGCCAAGTGGTTTCTGCTGTCCGTGTTGTTGTGGACCGTATTTGGATGGTGGGTTCCGACAGCAATTGGGCTGATTTACGAACGGGAAACAGAGCAAAATCTGGTTTGTACGTTTGCCGATGTTGGGCATGGGACAGGTGTTTTGGTTCAATTGCCCAACGGCAGAAATCTGCTTTATGACGCGGGGAGTTTTGGATCGGCGAATTATAGTGCCCGAAACGTATCGTCACTTTTGTGGCATCATGGAATTGAGCATTTGGATGCCGTGGTGCTTTCGCATGCCGATGTCGACCATTTCAATGCGATACCGCAACTTTGTGAAAGGTTTTCCATTGGAGTCGTCTATATGTCGCATCAAATGTTTGTCGACCAATCTCCATCGGTGTTACGACTGATTGAAGTCCTCAGGGAAAATGAGGTGCCGATTGTAGAACTTTCCGAAGGTGACCAGTTATTAGGGACACATGCGAGCATCGAAACACTTGGGCCGCCCATGTTGGGCACGGGCGGATCCGATAACTCGGACAGCATTGTGTTATTAATCA
>JAHEJI010000241.1 GCA_024638965.1 Planctomycetaceae bacterium | reverse complement strand
CCGCGAGGGTCGAGCGCGATGCCTTTCCGGAACCACGCGGAGCCTGTTCCGGCCCACAGCATCTTGAGCGATCGAAGGATCTCGCGTTCGAACAATCCCAACGAGAGATCCTTCACCTCGTTCCTCGGTTCAAGATGACTAAACTGCCATCGTTAAAACGAACTGACATGACGCGCCACGATCGTTTCTAGCCATCAAAAACACTCAGCAAAAATGATTCCGCGTGTCTTGCAATTTGGGAACTTGAACTTGCCCGTGGTCCGGCGACATTGAGAACGCCAATATTGTTGGAGGCTAACCAGGCCTTCGTTTTGTCCCGCAAGGAATTTTCGTCGACGTTGTTCACTTCCGCCAAATCGATACATAAATGAGGTCGCTTGTGCCGTTTCGCCAATCGGCGAGTCAATTCGGTGCCGCCTTTAAGCGTATTGAAATACAGAATCAAGGTTCCGTCCGATTCGACAACGTTCTGCTCGGTGCGAACTGAATAGTCGTTGGAGTGAGTTTCTTTAAGCTGATAAACCTCAGGAATCGGCCCGTCTTCGGCCCGCCGACCTTTGGGACACCAACCACCGTGTGGGATTTCGCGAAAAATGGCGACGTCAAGTGCAGCCCGATCCACACCTGTTTGACCGCCAGAAACAATTTTTTCCACGCGATAGTTTTCCATCGTTTCATCGTTGCCAATCAGTGCCGTTTTGTACAGCCATAACGATACGCGACGGGCTTACTTGGGCGAACGATACGGGATAATTAATTTTACGCCTTCGGGCAGTGGAGTGAGGTGGGAAACGTTCTGGCTCAACTTGTTTTGGTTGGCTGTTAGAATTTCCAGATACCGAGACGCCTGCCCAAGTCGCTGACGCGCGATTTCAAACAGCGTATCGCCGGACTTCGTCACGTAAATCCGCTCGCCAATGTCGCTGACAGTCGCATTACCGTTGTCGGCCTTGGGACAAAGATCGGGCCAGAGCTTAACCAGTTCCGCTTTGGGTGGCGTCGCAATCGTGATTCCAGGGCCGAGGTTTTCAAAGCTGCCAACTCGTTTTCGGTTGTACTCATACAAGGCTCGAAAAAATCGGCCATCGTCATAAGTCCGTTGTGCAATTGCCCAGAAACTATCTCCAGCTTGAACCGCGTATTCGTCTGACAATTGAATTAAATCTTCTGGCTGTTTGATTGAGCTAGTCTCGGACTCAGGTGTCAATGTATGCAAAACGGTCGCATCGAGCGTCGCCGATTCAGCTTTCGCAATCTTCCGATCATAGGACGATAGCGCAATCTCTCTGGATTCGACTTGTCGAGAAGTGAAGGGTCGCTTCAAATCGCCTGCCACATCGGAAGTAACCCGAGATGGTATGAATTCTCGCCGACCTTGAGTCACGAACGTATTTGTGGGGTCAAAGTCCTGGTTGGTTGTCGCTGATCTTGTCGAACTATCATCCCTGGGAGCAATTGGCCCAAAATCGTTCGCTTGCGAGTTCAGATCCGGAATATCAGCGGGCATTCGCGGTAATGAATTATGCCCAGTGGTTTCGAATACGGTACTCGCATCAATCGACTTCGGCTTGGCAGGTTGCTCAAGACCCTCCGGACTCGTTCGAGCCACCGAGTCGTCGCTGTTTTTGCGGGGCCTAAGATCGTTAACGTCGAGCGGAAGATTGGGAAGTGACTTTGCAGTTGCATTAAAATCGGCCAGCGCGGTTTCTTGAGCTCCCTCAAAGGATTGACGCTGAACCGACTTCAAATCGAATTCAGTCGGTGGCTTGCGTTTCGGTTGCCGACGAATTGCAGCCTGCGCCGTTTTCAACTCGGGTGTCGGGTCGGCAAACTTGGACCGAGAGCGAACTGACTTTGGACCGGATTCGCGTTTCAGGTCTAGTCCAAAGGTCTTGCGAGCGCCGGCAATCATATTTCCAAAATTTGCCCCAAAACTCGACTCTTCACTGTTTCCGATCGGCGGATCCTCGCCTGGCCAAACCGATTCCGCGATCGGTGCTCGCAGAACATATTCCGGCAACTCGGTACCACTTCCAGTAATACGCTTATATGCCACGTAGCTGAAAATGCCGAGTGTGACCGCAAGTATCGTTAACCCAAATCTCGCTTCCCGCAAAAATTGCTTGTTAGTTTCCGGGCGAAACGGATCGCTCATCGAATTCATCCTTGAATCGTCAAAAAATAGAGCCCGTTTATAGACAACGCCAGCTTTTCGCGATACGCCGATCCTTAGCCGATTCGGCGTTGGGCGATTCGAAGTTTCGCGCTTCTCGAACGGGGATTGCTGGCAATCTCTTCTTCCGTCGCCCTCAATGGCTTGCGAGTAACAGTTTCCAGGATCAAGTTTTCGTTAAAAGCCTCTTTGATCATCCGATCTTCGAGTGAATGAAAGCTAATGACGGCAATCCTTCCGTTTTCAGCCAGCAAATCGGGTAATCGACGTGCAGCTACTTTTAGCCACTTCAACTCATCGTTGACCGCGATTCTCAGCGCTTGAAACGTTCGCGTCGCGGGGTCAATCGAATGGTGCTTTGACCTTGGCACACTCCGCCGCACAATCGCTGCTAGCTGCGAAGCCGTCTTGATTTTTTCTTTATGCCGCGCTTGACAAATGTTTCTGGCTACTCGGCGACTGAATCGCTCCTCGCCAAATTCATAAATCAGATCAGCAAGGTGCTTTTCGCCAAGTCGATTTACCAGCCGCGATGCGGGTTGGCCGGCAAGTCGGTTAAACCGCAAGTCCAGTGGCCCCTCAGCGTTGTAGCTAAAACCGCGATCGCGATCCGCCAGCTGATCGCTCGAAAGCCCGAGGTCTAACAGAATTCCGTCGACTGAGTCGATTTCCAACTGCTCAATTATTTCTGGCAGGTCCGCGTAGTTCGCTTGCAGACAATAAAGTTTCGCGCCAGATTCTTTCCGGATCGGTTGCAGAGCTTCCTGTGTAGCCGCAACGGCGTCTGGGTCTCGATCAACCGCAATCAACACCCCGTTGGGCCCAATTCGTTTAAGGATTTCACGACTGTGTCCGCCGCCTCCCAGCGTGCCATCAACGTATACACCACCGGACCTCACGTTGAGGCCCTCGAGGCATTCGTTGAGCAAAACGGGGATATGAACGGTCATTGGTCGGCAATTGTGCAAGAGAAAACGAGTTGGATTTAACTTCCGGCGTCGTAGATGGATTGGTGAGAATACGACCGTGCAAAATGTAATCTCATCAATTCAGCTACGCAGACTCGGAAGATGTTGGTGGATTAGTTGATGGAATCGGAGCAGCAAACCACAATTTGGCGGCCCCAAACACTGAGTTCCAAAAATTCTACGTACAAGGAGCTTATCAGACCATCCATCTGCGCCGATCGTTTTAGTTTTTGGGTCTTCGGGCCGTTGCGGCGCTAGGCACTACTGGACCGTGCCATGCTTTCGTACTAGGCACGCGAAAGGAATTCGCCGGAGCGGGTGTCGACTTTGACCGTTTCACCTTCTTTCAAGTATTCTGGAACTTGAATTTCAAGCCCGGTTTCGAGAATCGCAGGCTTGGTGCGACTGGTGGCTGAGTTGCCTTTGACTCCCGGATCGCATTGTTTGACTACGAGCTCAACGGCAACCGGGAGTTGCACGCCGACGCATCCTTCGTTGTAGATCATCCCCACGATGCCCTCAAGATTCTCGGTGATATATTTGCACTCTTCTTCAATATCTTCGATGGGCAGACTGTACTGCTGATAGTCTGTCTGATCCATGAAGTGCATGTGGCTCGCGTCGGTATACATCAACTTCACGTTGCGTTTTTCAAAATCGGCATCCGGCAACGACTCGTTTCCTTTTAACGCCAAGTCAACTTTTTGTTTGGTCATTAGATTTCGGGCACGAAACTTGTAAATCGTAGTCCCACCCCGAGCCGATGGGCTTTGAACACTGATTTTCTCAATGATGATCGGAGAATCGTTGTACACAAGAACAGAACCAGTTTTGAAATCTTTGGCTTGCATGTTTGATGTAACAGTTGGAGAGCGAACAGAATTCAAGCCTTCAGGTTACCACAGCGCCGAGAATCCAGGGATCGGGACGACGGAAAAACGACCCGGTTTGACCGCGTTCACGCGATGGACCGGCGACCGATTTTTCCTGCTCGCCAAGTCGCAAGGCAATATACCCAGCACCGCTACATTAAAGTTTGAGATTGCGGATCCAAACCGACCCCATCACAAAGCTCGGTCAGCTTTTCAAGGACGATCAGTAACCCGCCGGGATCAAGGAAATCCTGTTCTCCGCTTTGGATTTTTTCGAAATGAAAAATGTCAAACCGAGCACCGGCAGTCTTAAATTTGCCCAACTTCTTATGATCGTCGCCGACCAAGGTCATGGTTTTGAACTCTTCCATCAATTCGGAGATTTGAGCGGTCACTTCTTCACCTTCGACATAAGTGATGTCCATCGCAGAAAAATCGTAAGGCGACTTGACCGTGATTGACTCGAAATCACCATTATCAGATTTGGCATCTTCAGCTTCGTACTTTGGTCCGAGTTCAGCAATACAAGCTTGAATCTTATCGCTGCTGGGTCGATTTTCGGGATCGAGAAAAACAAAAAACGTATCTCGATATTCGTACTCACTGTTTTCAAATAATGACACCACAACTCCGCTTAGTTGACGAATATTAACGATGAAAAACGCCAATTTTTATTATCTCACGCACTGATTCTATCGCGCGCTATTTTGCTGACTACCTGCCCAAGCTGGTTTTGGGCTCATTTATTTGTCTTAACAAAGCCCAAATTCAAAATTCGCGTTCGCCTTTTTCGTCGTTTTTTCGCCAAAAGGAATCGCAGCGTATGAATGGTTTGCAATATTGACTCAACTGCCCAATTCCCTGGATCGCTCCGTTGCAGCAGTAACAGCCGAAATCACGGCATCTCGAAATCCTTTCGCTTCAAGCGCTTTTAGACCGGCAATGGTTGTCCCGCCTGGACTGGTTACCCGATCTCTCAACAACGCTGTTGGTTCCCCGGTTTGACGAACAAGTTCCGCCGCCCCCAGTACGGTTTCCAGGGCTAACGCGCTGGCAATGTCGCGAGGCAAACCATTCAAGACTCCTCCATCGCATAGCGCCTCGATAAAGGTGAAGACATACGCCGGACCGGAACCAGAAAGGCCAGTCACGGCATCAATTTGAGCTTCCGAAACCTGGTTTACCGTGCCAACACTCTTCAGCAACTGCAGAACTTCGTCCAGTTCCTGGTCGTTGACTTCGGGACTTGCAACCACTCCAGAGGTTCCACTTCCAATCAAACAGGGCGTGTTAGGCATCACTCGAACAATGCGTTTACAACCGGACAATCTGGAAAGTTTGTCAATTGTCATTCCCGCAACGATCGAAACCAGGATCGTTTTCGGTAGGATGCGAGTCGTTGCCAAAACGTTTTCCAATGCGACCGAAACGAATTGGGGTTTGACTGCCAGAAAAACGATTTGGGAGTTTGGGATGACGTCCGCGTTTGTATTAACAACGTGAACAACAGCGAATTCTCCAACACGTTGGCGAAACGAGTCGCGGGCGTTTGAACTTGGATCGCTGATCCAAAACTCAACGGCAGTTGAGTTTTCAGCCGTTTTGGATTTTTCGGCAATTCCAGCAGCCAGTGCTTGAGCCATCTGGCCAGCACCAATGAATCCGATATTCACTCATTTACCTGGGGTTAGTTTGCAATTGTCATCCGGTTGAATCGTGCCATCGGCTATTTTGCACTTCAATGTGCATTTTGACCATTCGTAAGGGTCGTGGCTTGAAACAAATGGTGGTTGACGACTTGGCCTGCATTTTTTCCAGAAAAACTGGTCGACTTTGTAAATTTTACCTGATTCAGCGTGGACGAAAAAAATTCCGTTTGAAACAATCCCGGCCGATGTTGTACAAACGTGGGGGTGGACCATTAGCAAATGGATATGAAAAAATGAATGCCGGCTGGTTTAGATGGAGTCTCAGTTTATTTTTGGCGATCGCACTCATCACGTTAGCGGAAGTGGGCATTCAAAACGCTGACGCACAGGGTTTTGGCCTCACGAGCGACGATAATGCCAATCGTACATGGCCCAAGTTATTTAAAAACGGACTAGGCGCAAAGAAAATGGACAGTCCGAAACCGCTGAGTTTGCCAAAACTTGGATTATTCCGAAATGTGGAACCCAATTACAGTCTCGATGCTCGCCCGCGGTTATTTGAAGGATTCCCACGCCTTCTTCCGGAGCGCGATCCAAGCCGACCGAACGTCATTCAAGACATGAACATGAGGTCCAAGGAATTCTTCAGCCGCACATCTGATTGGGCCAGCCGAGCCAATAGCAATGCACGCGTTCGAACGTCTAACACCTGGGAGACAATTACACAAGGTATGAAAAGGCCGATGGGCAAACCGCTTTTCCAAAATCAAGGGAGGGCTAACCAACCACCTGTCCGGTCGTCTCAGATTATCGAAAGTGAGCCAAAGGTGAAATTTTAGCGGTTGGCCATCCTTGTGTTGAAAATCATACGCCGAGCCTTTTGTGGCTCGGCTTTTTTTGTGGGTCGCAATTTCAAAGAACATTTATTTGAGAGGCAGAAAAAAACCGACGACCGCACTAGAATATCAGCATGTCAATAGATTTGATTTTGGGAACAGCGGGTCACATTGATCACGGCAAAACGTCGTTGACTCGCGCATTAACTGGTACTGACACCGATCGTTTACCCGAGGAAAAGAAACGAGGCATCACGATCGAACTCGGCTATGCTCATCTTGATCTCCCACCATATCGGCTGGGAATTGTAGATGTGCCGGGTCATGAAAGGTTCGTTCGTCAGATGCTGGCGGGTGCGACAGGGATGGACCTGGCGATGTTGGTTGTCGCCGGAGACGACTCGGTCAAACAGCAAACTCGCGAGCACCTCGATATTCTGCGGTTGTTGAATTTGCCATCGGGTGTTATCGCGATAACCAAATGCGATTTGTCTGACGACGATTGGCTGGATCTTGTCGAAGAAGAGATTCGAGGCGTCGTGGCGGGAACGTTTCTGGAAAACTCAGAAATCATTCGTACGAGCGCCAAAACTGGGCAAGGCATCGATGAATTAAAAGCGGCGCTCAAAAAAGCCGCAGAGGTCGCAGCTGAATCAGAACGGCAACAGCGGATACACGCTCCATTCCGAATGGCTATTGACCGTACATTTACGATCGACGGACACGGAACCGTGGTTACTGGAAGCGTCAGTAGCGGTCGAGCCAATGTTGGCGATCAAATTCAAGTCCAACCGGGAAACAAAACGGTTCGTATTCGCGGGTTGCAAAGCCACGACGAGTCTGCCGACCAGGTGCATCGCGGTCAACGAGCCGCGATCAATCTTGCCGGAATTCATCACCTTGAAATTGATCGTGGACACGAATTATGTGCCGAGGGTCATCTTCTACCGTCGCAATTGATGACGGTCGAACTGAGAATCCTCTCGACGCTTAACAAACCTTTCAAAGATCGCACACGAGTCCGCTTTCACGTTGGAACGGCGGAGTTGCTTGGTAATGTGCGACTATTGCAATCGTCCGAAATTGCTCCCGGCGAATCGGGA
>JAHEJI010000063.1 GCA_024638965.1 Planctomycetaceae bacterium | reverse complement strand
CGCGCCGCTGGAAGAAACCGTTCCAGCGAAGCTCGGTATCAGCCCAGCCGACGCTCCCACCGAGGCGCTTCGTTACATCGGGATGCTCTCGGACGAGCCGATCGATGCCGAGAGAGCTTCAATGCTGGATCTGATGGCCGACTGCATGGCCAAGACCCTGGTCTACGAAGAAGGCGAGCGCGACATGCTATTGCAGCGCCACGATCTGACCTTCACTTATCCCAATGACAGGCGCGAACAGGTCACAGCCATCATGATTGACTACGGAATCCCGGGCGGGGATTCATCAATGGCGCGCACGGTATCGCTTCCGGCCGCCATCAGCGCCCGAATGATCCTGGATGGCACGATTCAGATTCGTGGGGTTCAGATCCCCATTATTCCCGACATCTACGTACCAGTCCTGGATGAGCTGGAGGCTCTCGGGATCGGTTTCGAGGAGACTCGGGAAACGGTCTGAACCCGAATCGATGAAGCTATGGCGGAGATGTTAATGCCATTCTGGCCTGACCATCGTTGTTAACTCTGATCCTGATGAATAGGCTCGACTACAATGGAATTCCCTCGCGTTACATAAATTGTTAGAGGGCCTTTCAAAACCGGACTTGAAATTTTCGTAGTACCGCCTTTAGGCGGAAAATGCTGGTTCCGGCTGAAGGCGGTACTGCAAACCAAGTTTGAAATGCGCTCTCGTATCGGGATCACTATGTTTAATTCTGCATATCTTGACATTCAAATTGTTACCATTATTGCCGTTAATGTCTTCGTTTCTATTTTCTGCCCGGTTGGTGTAGGTGCCGATTCGCCTCGGAATATCGTCTTTGTTCTCAGTGACGACCATCGATACGATTTTATGAGTTGCAGCGCAGGATGCCCTGAATTCTTGAAGACGCCAAACATGGATCGCATGGCATCCGAGGGCGCTCTGATTCAAAATGCTTTTGTCAGTACTTCGTTGTGCTCGCCGAGTCGCGCCTCAATCTTGACCGGACAATACATGCACCATCACAAGGTCGTGGATAACCAACGACCGGTGCCCGAAGGTACAATGTTCTTTCCTGAGCAATTGCAAAAAATTGGATACGAGACGGCGTTTGTTGGCAAATGGCATATGGGTCATGAAAAAGATGATCCGCGCCGCGGTTTCGATCATTGGGCGAGCTTTCGCGGTCAGGGAACCTATCTCAATCCAACTTTGAATATCAACGGACGACGCAAAGCGTTGGAAGGATACACGACCGACATCCTGACCGACCATGCGATTGAATGGTTGGAAGGTCGCAGTGGCGACACTCCCTTTTTTCTTTATTTATCGTTCAAAGCCACGCATTATCCATTTGAACCTGCCCCGCGAAATCGCGGCAAGTTTGGCGATAAGAAGATTGACTATCCGGAGACAATGGCCAACACGGAGCGCAATTATCAAACTCAACCGCATTGGGTTCGCGAGCGGCGATACAGTATTCACGGAATTGACCACATGGAAACGGGTGCCTTTGACAAGGATCCGGTGCCAAGCTTTGACGACCTTTACCACCAATACGCTGAATGCGTATCCGGTATCGATCAGAATCTCGGACGTGTGCTGGACTGGCTCGACAAGAAAGGCTTCAGTGAAAATACAATCGTAATCTACATGGGTGACAACGGGTTTGAATTGGGCGAGCACGGGTTTTATGACAAGCGAGACGCGTTTGAACATTCAATTCGCGTTCCGATGTTAGCCTATGCCCCGGGTTTGATCAAATCAGGAACCCAAATTGAACAGTTGATTCAGAATATCGACATCGCGCCGACATTGGTTGATGTCGCCGGCGTGAGTCAAGTTCAACATGATGCGATGAAGATGGATGGCCGTTCTTTTTTGCCTCTACTGGCTGGAACCAAGGTCGATTGGCGCGATCATATTTTGTATGAATACCACTGGGAGTGGAACTTCCCGGCAACTCCGACGACGTTCGCGATTCGAACGGATCGCTACAAATTCATCTATTATCATGGCATCTGGGATCACAACGGATTCTACGATTTGAAAACCGATCCTCTGGAACGTCATAACTTGATTAATATTCCTGGTTACCAGCAGCAAATAACAAAAATGCAGCAACAGCTGTTTTCTGAGCTGGAAGCGTCGGGTGGTTTAACGATTCCCGTCCGTCCGCCGAAAGGAGATCGTCTGGACCAGCGAAAACTCAGACGCTAAACAAGCAACATCTGGCGAACAAAGCCAAGCTATAGCCAAACCAGAGCGTTTGTTAAACGAAAGACCTAAACGTAGATTTGAACCATTTGGATCCCGAAATACGAGGATCGACGGAGCATTTATCCTATCAGGAAACCGCATTTTTTCGGTCGATGTGATACGATACTGGTCCGTGATGAGTATACTCTGTTCTAATGATCGCGACCACCTTTGGAAGCATCAGAATCCAATTGCCGCGGAGGTAATTCTTGTACGTTCACCCCTTCGTAGTCTGCATCTGGCTACTGGGAACCTTTTTAGCCAACTCGCCTGCAGCGACGGCGCCCCAGGATCAAAGTGAGTCCGGCAAGTCGGAAACGGTGTCGCGTGAAGTCCGTCGTCAAGCCAAGGAACTTGCGCAGCGATTCCGTCGAGTTAACGATGTCATACTCCGTGAACAACTTGTAGACGAGGCGATTCAGTTGGGAAAACCCTACGCTGAGGAGGTGTTGGGTGTTGTGGACCTCGAGAGTACCAAGTCGCTCGAAACCTACGGCGACGATTTCCGTAAGCAAATCGACAAGGCAGACAGGATTACGGCGGCCGGCGTGGTCTCATCCAGCACCAAACTGCAACAAGCGCGCAAGCGTTTGGTCCAACTTGAAACTATCGAAACCAAATTGCGCGAGTTCCTCAAGCTAAAACCGCGGTGGGGACCGGGTGATGCAGAGACAATACACGAGGCGACTCCGAGCTTCGAGGAAACTCTGCGAGTCGAGGAGGAGGACACCGTTGAGCGGTGGCTGTTGACGCGAGGATACCGGAGGCTCACGAGCGACGAGAATTCAGTGATCTTGGCCATCAACCAGCTTCGACAAGAGGCCGGACTCGGATTGCTTGAAGTCGATTATAAACTCTGTTTCGCGGCGCGCGACCACTCACGCGATATGGTGCGAAAACACTTTTTCTCGCACACATCTCGTGTACGCGGGAAGAAGACGTTTTCTGACCGGGCCAAACGCCTGGGAACAGTGGCACATGCCGAAAACATCGCCCTATGCAACACGGCGGTTTCCCCGGTTTCGCTCTGGCTCAAGAGTCCACGTCACAAGAAAATCATGTTCGGCAAGTTGTATAATACAATCGGCGTGGGACGCGTCGATAACAAATACACTGCGATGTTTGGAAGAAAAGCTGCGGTGAAACCAGATTCAGCGACCCAACAGTCGTCAAACGGCATTCATGGCTCGGGTTCTTCAGCGGTGGCGCCTCCGCAGCGAATTGTCTCAGCGACTGTTCGGCTTGAGAGCGATCGCGGCGCGATGCCAAGTAGGGCGCCATGCAGCGACGGTACCCGGCGTTTTAAATTTGGAGACTATACCAAGTGTTATTATGGAGAATCTTGCTATGAAGAATTTTGTTTTTCCAACGCTCCAATTGCTCGCAGCAAATCCGTGTCCGTGATTATGCCAACAGGTTTGCCGTTATCGACCACGGGCAGACAGTGGATTTTTGATCTTAGCAACTCCTCAACCGCGGTTTGCGTAGCCGCCGAGGAAGGTATCGTCTTTACTGATTGGGACATGATTTCAATAACTGTCGATGGGCCCAAATAGAGCTTTCCGGAATTCTGGGACTGCGCGTCCAAGACGGCTGCGCGTCCCAATGCTTGACGCACATCCCGATCCGACACCACGCCGATCAATGATCCGTTAACTACAACGGGCAGGTGGCGGATCTTCTTGCGACACATGACATCGACCACATCATCAAGAGAGCTCCTCGGCCCCACCGTCGTCAATTTTCCGCGTATGTGCGAAATCACGGGAACCTGAAAAAAAGCTTCATCGTCGAATCCTGATAAACCGCGCGAAGCGATGAATCCGCGCAGCAGGTCGGACTCGGTAACCAGGCCGGCCAACCGCTCATTGCAGACCAGTGGAACGGCATGGATTTGATGTTTGATCATTAACCAAATCGCTGAACGCAAGGGAGCGTCCGGTGACAGCGTTAGAACCGGTTGCGACATTACCTGTGCGACGGACGGCGGTTTTTCTCCGCGCCTCCTCAACTCATCTTGATCACCTGCATCCTTTCCCATCCCGGCGACGAGCAGGTCGCGATCGGAAACCATCCCAACAACCTGGTCGGAGGCAAGTACAGGAAGATGATGAATGCCGTGTTCCTCCATCATCTCGAAGGCTCGGTGGACTGGGTCTTCCGGCGTCACGGAAAATACAGTTTTTGTTGATAGCTGGTCTAGTTTCACCCGGAGCCTCCTTTTTGGTCGAAAATTCACGACCTCCGTAAGCTAAGATTATGACACCAAAATGCGAGCTCAGATAGGGACTTCGCCGCCCGCGCGCAGGATTTCAGCCGCCGTTTGAGAAAAGGGTTCTGGGTCTTGACGTGCGCGTCGCGTTTGCGCCACAGCCCATTGTCGGATCTTCCAGATCGGCCTTCTATTTCGAGTCGGATCACAGTTTTATCTACGGTTGTTTCGAATTTGGTAGCCGTCTGACAATGTCTTCATGAACGCGACGATGGCATCCTCTTGTTCCTCGCTCAATTCAAGATTGCCCATGGGAACACCAGCAAGAACCGCTCGGCTGACATTGCGATCCACTTCCGGCGGAGCCCAGCCTTCCTGGGGTACATCTCGACTGTTGTAGAATTGCACCACTTCCTTCAGCGATTTGAAAACCCCGTTGTGCATGTAAGCCTTAGGCACACCTTTGCCGATTCGCCTGTCTACGTTTCTTAACGTAGGGATCTTGAACTTGCCATCGTTCTCGAAGGCCATCGCCTCCCATTCGACGCGAGTCCGCAGAAAGTCTCCCAGTCCGTAGTCGATATACGCATCGCCCAGTGGGTTAATGGGAGTACCGTCATCAAGAAACACCAGATCCATGTCGTAGAACGGATTGTCCGGATTCTTGGGCACACCGATGTTGGAATAGCCAAAACTGGTGAATAGCGGTGCGACGCCTCCCGGGCCCGGTCGGTGGCTGACATGACATCGCGCGCAAAACTTGCCGAATTCGATAAGTCCGTCGAACTCTTGTTCGTTTAGAATGTTTTGGGGATCAAGAACTTGCTTGTCACCCCGGCCCAATCCGATATCCTCCGGGTCGTCACCGGCGGCAAGGCTGGAAGTCCAGTAAGCATCAAATTGGGAGCTGAACTGGTTAACCTCAGACGATGCTTCGAAGGTAGCGATAGACAAACCGATTCTGTCATACACGGTTTCCACAGTTGCCGGAATATCCGGATCATAGTCCAGCGAACCCCTTCCCCACACCTGATCAAATAGTCTAGCGTATTCTGATCGCGCGACATGATCGATGACCGTTGCCATGTCAGTCATGTTCTGTTCGACCTGATTTAAAAACGGCCCCAATGCCTGGTCGGCAGAGGGATTGCCAAGCACCTCGCCGGTCGCTCGACCATCCCAAAAATTTCCGCCCACGAATCGCCTTCGAACAAGATCAAAGTGAAAAATGGGGCTGAAAGTGGCATAGGCAGCACTGGGTGGCTTGCGGTTGCCGAAGCGCTGGGGTCGAGCTCCGCGAAAAACGCTGCCATGGACGTTGATCCCTGCCGTCTGACCTGTCCAGCCCATCTTTTGTGAGTGGCAAGAACTGCAGGACATGCGCGATGGCTGCGAGATCTTATCAAAGAACAACTCTTTTCCTAGCTGCTCGATGGTGGTCGGATCCTGCGTTGATCCCAAACGGGGGAACAGGAATCCTATTGCCAGGATTCCCACAAAACACAATGTTTTGACTCGCATCACAACTCTCCTATCTTGTGGTGGTTCATCGTTGTTTAAAAGTTGGCGCGATGGGGCGAATGCCGTCTTCGGTCACTTAAGCGACGCCAAGAATTATCGGAAGAGTAGTTTTTCGATGCTGTATCGAAGGCTCGCTGGAAGGAGACGGTTAGCGACCCCATGTTTTTGGGTTTAAGCGGGGGCGCACGAAGCGTCTGATGTTGCGCACATCTCCATTGTACATTGGCGATAATAAGTACCGAACAAATTATGCGCCACCGGGTTTACCCGGGCCAGATCGTAAAAATTATGCGGCGATAATATCGGAAATGGCGTTTGTAGCGCGTCAAAAAACCGTTTTGGTCGTTTCTTTAGATCGCGTTAAGTTAAGTTTGGCGTCCTTTCGTCGGTTGCGCCTGGCAATCAGAGCGCCACGACCGCTATCCGTCCGTGCGCCACGCACTAGTAACAATAATGCAACGGGCGAACTTTGTCTGATCGTTCTTGAGCACCGTTGATCGTGCGCCTGTGCAGATCCGTTTCACCTGGACCGTAAGCGGCGGTCTGTCCGGGGTATAGATTTGTGATGATTTCTTGGATCGAATCTTCGATCCTCTGATGCAAAAAGTCGTCCCTGAAAAACGCAGCCCCTGTTCAGTAAATCTGAATGGTCAGGTAACCGCCCGATTCATTGACGATCACGCCCCATGTTTCGTCGGCTCCGAGTTCCAACGTTTCCGATTGGACCTGTCCACCTGCCGGCTTGACTTCCACAGTAAAGTTGCCGGGAAGAACTTCCCAATTGAAACCGGTTTTGGGATCATTGGCTCCGGCTCCTGCGGCGATTGTGTATTCGCGTTTGTTAATGGTGATGACCGCAGCTCTTGCAGACTCGTTGGCCACGAACAAGCGAGCTTTGCCAGATGCTGGCAACAAACCTGCAGCCTTGGCGGCTTGGGAATCGCGCGACACCAGCGTGATCGCAGCTTGCTTGCCGTTGGCTTCAAGTTGTACATTCAGGCTGCCGGTCGGCCCAGTGAAGGCAAGTTTGGCGGTCCGTTGTTCGACCTTCGCTTCAGCAGTGTTTTCCTTCCATTGGCCCCATTCTCCGGACACCATCTCACTGCGATAGAAGTCCACGACCGCACTGAGTTCGGCAACGACAGTGGTGGTGGTCTGCTTCCGGAACGGGCTCCCTTGCGAATGCATGCCCTCGTGTCCTTCGGGAACCGGCAAACCGTCGTAGCTGTCGGCCACCAAACCACCGGTTGACTTTTTGGGAGTAGAGATCCGCTTCCCCATGACATCCAGGTCGAAGCTCACTTCGAAGCTGTACCTGCCGTCCCGTAACTCGCCCGGTTCGGTCATCTTCGCGATTCCTCGAGCCCGGCCGTCTTCGATCACGATGTCGGCGTCCAGGCTGTCGTTACCGCCGACGCTTTGATTGTCAGCCCAGATGAAGATGGAGCTCAGATTGTCTTCGGCGTCGATGAGCAATTGGACCTGCGGTGTGAATTCGAAGTAGTCGTCAGCGGCTTTTCTGCCCAGTGCCGTCTTCAGTTTCGCCTTGTTGAGCGGCGCTTCGGAAAACACGATTTTCGTCATTCTCTCGTCGAAACGTTTCATCTCGTAAGCGACGACATTTGCAAGATTGTAGGTCTTGTTCCGGATTGTCAGCTTTCCGGAATTCGTAAGCTTGGTTGCGTTGGTGAGGCGTTTTGCGGGCTTGGAATCTCTTGTCAGCACGGGGACGTCGAAGGTGATTTCCGCCGTGTAGACTTTTTCGAAGAACGAGTCGGGTTCCTTCAGTCCGACTGTCCCGCGCGCACGACCACCTACCACCAATGCCGAGCCAATCAATTCGTTGCCCGTTCCGACTCCGGGAGTTCCGTCAGCTTGCAGGTTCAGTCGCCAGGGAGTGTCATCTTCCTCCAATTCGACCATCAAGTAGGGCTGCGGCCAGTCCGGTGGGAATTCATTCTCGTCTTTGTCCGTACCGGTCTTCTTCAGCCTCGCCAGCAGGGTGTCCTGTTTGACAGGCTTCATCGTTGCCACAATCTTCGTCGACCACTCATCGTTCTCGTAGACTTCGTAGGCGATGACGTGCGGCAGCTTGAAAGTCGTACCGTCCATTACCACGGTGCCTTGGTTGGAAAGCGTTGGTAATTTGTTAGTACTTTTTTTGTGTTTCTCCTTGCGTTTTTGAAGCGATGCCGCCATCTCGGCCGCTGTCTGGTTTCGCTCTTCATCCTCGGCGGCTCTCTCTTTCTCCTTCTCTGCCAGTTCAATCTCGGCCTTCATTCCGTCCCAATTCATTCCTTTGGTTCGGATATCGACTTCGCATCCGGTTTCCTCGGCGCGTACGTCAATTTCGAGCGTTGATTTTTGATAAGTAAAAGTCATCCTGACAAACGTGGCAAGGTCGTATTCGGTGGAGGCTTTGGTCCAATTTCGTTTCTCGAGTTCCTCCGTCAGAAACTTGACAACGGTTTTTAAGTTCGATGGGGTTTTAAACTCGATCGATTCGAGAAAGTCTTCGTATTCGAGTTCCGTGGCCTCCGCGGGAAGAGGTAGATCTTTGGGTGTTGGCTGATCATCTTCCTCCCACATCATTCCTTTGGGGGTAAGCCGCACCTCGCACCCTCCCTTCTCTTTGTCCACGCGAACTTCGAGCGATGCATTGTTCTTCGAAAACGTCTGGATCCAGAAATTGCGCTGCAAATTGTCTTTCTTGGATTTCGTCCACTGCTGCTCAGCGAGTTTCTTCGCGTAGAACTCTCCCACAGTTTTGAAATCGGAATTCACCTGACACCGGACATCTCCACGCCGTTTCATATGAGTGACTTCCGTTGCCCCCTCTGGAATGGGCAGGTTCAGGACACGCATTTCGTCGGCCAGAGCCAGTGTCGATACACCGATCAAACCGAGAGTCACCAGAGCCGGCACAAAGTGAAGGTTTTTTCGAGTCATCTTGATTTTTATTGTGTCGAGCAGGTCGCAAACCCAGATTCGGTAAGATGACATGACTTTCCCCCGGTTATTTTTGTCGAATAAATGGATTGGCGGTTGGTCGGTATGAAAATCCGTCCATCATTCAATCGCGCCGCAGACTCAAAACGAAACAACAAACTTTGGATGAAAGGGTTTTTTTTACGTCGACGTCAGCCGGCATTTTGCCGTTATTGTTTTATACGATGATGAACGGCATTTTTTTGGAACTGTTTGTGGTAGAAATTGTGCGCAAGTTTCGGTACGACGGACGGAAAAATACAACCGTCAAATTAAGGCAGCAAACTGGTTGGCTTGGCAGGTTAGGAATCTGCCCTTGGCTTTCTGCCAGCAGAAGCCATCCACTGGGGTTCATTGACACCGCCCGACATGACATGCAATCTTGAGCGGAGACTTCAGCTCCAAGGACACCCTTAGCGATTGCTCGTCCTATCAGTGATCCCAAGATCGGCTTGATGTAGCCGGCTGTCCCCAACTGGAGCTTCGCTGTCCCACAACGACTTCATTTGCAACAACAGAGTTTGGTAGGCGACTTCCACTTCGGGCGCAAGTCCATTTTCCAACAGATTTCGCTGTTCATGGGGGTCCGACCACAAATCGTAGAGTCCTTCTTCGAGGTTTAGCCAGTTGGTCCAAATCAGTTTGTACCGTTGGTCGCGGATCGCTGCACTGCCCCGAATGGCCGGATGCTCTAAGAATATTTCGGTATAGACGGTTCGACGGAGCGATGGCTGGTCGGCATTAATGAGGTACGGGACCATGCTCACTGAGTCCAATGTCGTGCTTGGCCGAACAGCTTGCTGAGGATCGACCCCCGCCAATTCCACAACTGTAGAAAACAGGTCCACTGTGTGTACCAAAGCTTCGACTTCGCGTCCACGGTTAGTTATCGACGGGCCACTGATGATCAGCGGAACGTTGACACCGGCTTCGTATACCGTTCCTTTAGCCCGTTGTTGGTCAGTGAGTGTCCGAAAAATGGTCGCTATTACCGATTCGCGAGTGAGGCCGCGCCGGCCATTCATTTCTAGCGGAGGGTTGGGAGGTCCCACAACACGCGAAGACGTGCCATTGTCTCCGACGAAGATAATCGTGGTGTTCTGCAAACGCTCCTGGCCCAGTCCGGCCAGGAGACGACCTATTTCCGCGTCCATGGCTTCGACCATTGCCAAGAAGTAACTTCGGGGACTGCGACCTCGACTCACGCCTCGCAAATTGTAACTGTGCAGCTCTGCTGGCGGGGCGCACCACGGGCTATGAGCTGCGTTGAACGACAAACAACACATCCACGGCCTCTCTTGCCGGTTGATCCAAGACAACGTGTCATTTACGTTTTCGGTCGTCGCATAGTTTCGACATCGGCTTCGCTGTCCATCGATGGTCTTGGGCCAACGGTAATAGTTCGCACGGTGAGCCTTGGGATACTCGAGCATTCCGCAAAAATGTGACCAACCGGCAATGTGGGGCGCCAATTTACCTCCGTGTTTCCGATTGCTCAGGTGCCATTTCCCGATCAGACCACACGAATAACCGGCCTGGCACAACACTTTCGGTAACGTCGTTTCACCGGGCAGGAGCACATGATCGGTACGCTTCCCGACGACAAACCCCACGCCTGTGCGGAATCCATGGCGCCCGGTGTGAATTCCCGCTCGCGTCGCTGAACAAATCGGGTTGGCCCACGCGTTGCGAAACAAGATCCCCCGTTGTGCAAGCCTATCAATATTGGGAGTGGGAGCCGGCTCTTGTCCTTCGCAATAACAGCCGACGTTTTCGACACCGACGTCGTCGGCAATAATCAACAGGAAATTTTCGCCATGCGGATGCACGCTCTCCTGCGCTTGTAAAAAGAGAGACGACGAACTACTGAGAATCAGCAACGCAGCAGTAAAGAACGGAGCGGCCGTACCGAGGGCGAACGGCACCCGTTTCAGAGGTAAAGCATTGAACAAAATGCGCGGCGCGGCGGACAAGGTAGATCGATTCCTTCCAATTGCAGCTGTCATGATGCCGGTTGTCGCACTTTCTTCCAACGTGTCTACCGGTGCCCACTCTTCAGTCCGGACAAATAAGGCGATCCACGCCACTCCTTTCAAATGTCGTCACGCGTCTCCGAAATTTGCATACAAACGCCGAGAAACGACCCGATGATCAGAATTTTTGTTGGTACAACCCATAGATGCATTTCAAGCTGTCCCGATAATTCGGTCAGGGTGTTATCGTCCAGAAAATATGATCCGCTCTGACTCGGTACGGCAAATAGAGGTTTTGAGTACTGAATACCCAAAACGGCAACGAATTCTGGTAACTGATACGCGCCCGTATGGCGTTGGTTCCTGCCTTGACGAATCGAGCTGGATCACCGCCGGGTGTTACACTGACAATGCTATCGGTGGCCGAAGCCAGCCGACTATCAACGGTTTCAAATTGCCCCGAATCAAAGTTGAACAATTCGATCTCCTGATCTACTGTGCCGACAAAGCTGAAGGCCCGGGATTCGTAACCGAATTCAAGTGCACTTGGTGATTCGGTCGGTGACGTGGCGGACACCGTGAATTCCAGTTGGTATCGGGAAGTGAGAAATTCCGGGTCGAGAACCAAGTGTTCGTCATCTGATGCTAACGTATCCTCAAGGCTTCCAGCAGCTTGAGAACCATGGACGATGTTTAGCTCAGCCACTGGTACCGATGAAGGGGTCAAT
The DNA here is from genome assembly GCA_024638965.1 of Planctomycetaceae bacterium. GTDB lineage: Bacteria > Planctomycetota > Planctomycetia > Pirellulales > Pirellulaceae > Mariniblastus. Next base: position 15,374 of record JAHEJI010000063.1, on the reverse strand, counting down.
AGAAGGCTGCGACGAACGCCGCTTGAATTTACTCCGTACGCTGCGATCTGTCCGGAAGCATTAATGTCAAATGCTTCCACAATCGTCCACTCACTTCCGCCACCTGCCAATAAGTCGTTGAGGTCTTGCATGCCATTTTCCGCAGTCCAAAGGAACGCGTGTCTACCGGCTGCCGATTCACTACGGCCAACAACCCACCCATTGTTGTTAATCCCGTTGGCTTGGCTGTAATCAGAGCCTCCAGCCAAGTCGCCAAGATCCTGCATTCCCCCAATCGCGTCCCAAAGAAATGCCCGGGATCCAATGTCCGTTCGCGCTTTGCCGACGATCTGTCCAACATCATTGATTTCGTTGGCCTCGGTAGACCCAGTTCCGTTGGCCAAATTGCCCAATGATGAAACTCCATCTTTGGGATCCCATAAAAACGCGATATGTCCTTCCGACGAGAACACATCGCCAACGACTTGGCCAACGTTGTTGATTGCGTTTGCATAACTTCTGCCGGAGTCGTTTGGAAGCAATCCTTCAATTTCCTGCATGCCCGTACCAGATGTCCATAAAAATGCTCGGTCTTCCCCAGTGCTCGAATTTCCATAACCGACGACTTGTCCCAAATTGTTAATGTCGTAGGCAAAACTCGAATTGTTTGAACCCGGAAGAAGTCCTAGATCCTGCATGCCATCGACGCTGTCCCACATAAACGCGTGAGCCCCCGAAACCGTATCACTCGTTCCAACAACCTGGCCGATAAGATTGACGCTTTGGCCTTCGCTAAAGGCATCTCCTCCCGGCAAAAAGCCCAGATTCTGCATCCCGATTGCTGCGTCCCAAAAAAAGGCGGTATCATCAATGTGTGAACGGCTGAAGCCAACAACTTGTCCCACGTCATTAACCCCGTATGCATAGCCAAAATCGATCCCCCCTTGCAAATCGCCTAGATCGGTTAATGAAAACGTCTGCGCATAAAGGGTGGAGGGTTGGCCCGCGTAGCAAATGAAAAAAATCAATAAAGCAAGATTGCGAAGCAGATTAGTGTCAGTCATTAATTCCACAAAGCCAAAAAAGTCGCAGGGTGAATCAAGAAGCTCAGAGCAATGGACTTTTATAGTGTACACGAATCCAATATTAGAAAAACCGATTGGAACGAAATACGGATCGAAGTGTGTGATGACAAAAGGGGACATTCCTGACATTCTACTTTTTGAAGATTGGCTCCGTGCCATCAAGCCATTAACTGCATCCTGTCTCGATAATCCGGAACGCTTCATCTTGCCAGGTGTCGAACCATGTCGTTAATGGCATTTCGCCTACTTCTTGTTGCGTACCAAGGAAATACGGATTTCGCCATCTGTCGGTTTTTCGTCGAAGGACGAGGGAGGGCGAAAGTTTTTAAAATGCTCGCCTTCTACACCTTGACCGCAGTATTTCAATGCTAACTGAAGCTTGTCGTCTGCTAGGCTAAAAATCCAACATACCAGAACACCATGATTTGGTTTTCTACGTCAACAATGTCGTCCAAAGCCATCGCTCCACGGTCCCGAAGAACACGATACGGACGATCACGTTTTGTCTCCGGAATCTGAAATTCTAGTGCGTCTTGAGGTGCGTTTTGAAGTGATTCTGTAACACCGGCACCGCTAAGTTCAAAAGACGTTCCCGTCACTGCAACGAAGACTTCCGGCGGATCGCTGTTTTTCCCTTTGCTATCTTCCATCGAAACGACCCTCCATTCACCCTGAAACAGAACGCATCGTTCCGGCACCGATTCTATTTCCTCGAATTCGGATGCTTCAGAATAAGAGCCTGGTTCGAGGATCTCATGTGAAGATTCGTAATTCGAAGTTGAGGAGTTAGTGGATTGAGATTCGGGCGGGTCGTTGGTTTGGCAACTGGAGAACGCCAGGAATGCAAGACAAAAACATAAAGCCAATATTTTATTAGACATTGGAAAAGTCAGGCGATAAAACGATGTTGAACGAGCCGCGTAGTGAGGAGGCGGCCCGACACCCTGGAGTCCTATCCAGCCGTGATTGTAGCGGGAGTGATTTCCAGTGTCCAATCGGAATGTACTGAAGTGAATCGGCTGGATGAAGGAGTGGCGCACGATGGAGTCACGAATTGCGTTGGCATGGGAATTAAGTCAGGAAGCTCGGTCGTTATTGTTAACAAAAATGTTGAACAAGATTTCAAAAAGATGTCGCAGCGCTTATTCGCCGCCGCCGAGCTTACTCCTCGTCAAACTCCTCGAACGCATTGGTGAAACCATAATAGCCCTTGGGTGGGACCTTGATAAACTGCTCCGGGAGTTCGACGGAGCTGAAAAACTCTTCCGAGCCGATGCGGCCAGCGTTCGCCATTTTGTTCAGCGAATCGCCTTCATTAATTACGACCAGATTTCCCAGATTCTTAGTAGAAGAGCCACCGCCAAAGTACCAAACTTTCTCTCCGTTCTGAATTAGAGCCAATTCAAAATAACTGGATGTGTTAGTCACGCTTTGACTACCTCCGCCTGTGACATTTTGAAACGTATCGGTTGTGGTGGGGCCTGAGCCCGTGGTTGCTTTCAGCAGTTTCGGCGAATTCGGATCAATGTTGATCCCGATCGCTTGCAATTGATTCTTGATCGCCGTTGTGCCTTTCTCGCCCGCTGCCTTAACGTCAAGCGAAACGGAATCTCCGCGCTGAAGCACGATCAGATCTTTCAATTTTAGACTTTCAATGACTTGCCTCGCCGATTCCTGGGGGAGCGAGGTGCCGGTCGTCTTAAACGTTCCGCTCCAGCCATTCATCGAACCCACGGTTTTATCAGCCGACCTCCAAACTTGTTGAGATCCAAGCGGTCCGAAAGTCATGTGGCAAAACGTGAATTTCCAGATCGCCGATCGGAGGGGGATGTTTACCAGCGATGCCCACGAACCGATTGGATTCGAGACGAGGATGTTTTCGTCATCGAGAAATATCGGCCATTGTTCCCGAACGGCCGGAAGCAAAAAGTACTCGAGTCGCTCGCCGCTGGCCAAATCGTAAACTTCCAGGAAGCGTCTTTTCATCGAGACCACCCGGGTCATATCAGGACTGATCGAGAAGAGCTGAGTCGGTTGTCTGTTTTTTGGTGACGAGGTCACCAGTTTTACCGGTGATTTTCCGACGACTTTGCCCGCCTTGAGATCGAGGGCCACGACATGGTTGTCGCTTGTTCCAAAGCCGAATTCTCCTCCATGATGAAGTTGCGGACGACACATCCCGTCAAACTTCATCGCATAGAGGCCCCTTTTGTTGGTCAAATCGTAGACTGCAATCTGGTTTCTCGTTGTGATCGCAATTCGATCGTCGTCGATGAATATTCCGGACGTCGGAGAGGGCTTGAGTTTCGCGTCCTTTGGATAAGGGTAAAAACGGAATTCAAGTTCAATATCGTTGCGACCGACTTTCCAGACGTCGAGTGTAGTGCTCAACCGAGACCAACTGGAAGAAGTCAACAAGCGGTGACGAACCGCGTCATACGCGAGAATGGTGGCTCTCTCGGGGGACGTGATCGTGTACGGCCCAACGGTTCGGCCTGACTTGCAATCGAATAGAAACCCGGTGGGATGTTTACCGACACTCGTGCCCAATACAAATCCAATCGCGGGATTCCTTGGATCAATCAGGACGCCCGCGGAATGGGACGCCTCCAGCCGCATCGAAAAACTCTGGTTGAGCTCCCAATCGGCGACCAGGTTGAAAGGTTCTCGTTTCAGATTCCAATCGGATACTTTAACTTCAACCGAACGCGCCCCGTCAAAGTCAAAATCCACCAGGCCTTCTTCCGAGCCATCTGTCAAATCATCATCGAGATCGACGTCCGATTCGTCCGTAAGATCTTTGCCAAACGCCTTGTTGGCAGTCATTCGGGTCGCCCTTTGAATGTCGGCAATGCTCAAATCGGTGAGATTAACTGTTATTGACTCACCGTCTTTTTTCTTAAGTTTGACGGCACCGCCAGACAACTCAATGAACTTCGCTTCGAGCGTATTGCCACTTCGATCGGTCCAAACCTGGTATTCACTACTCGAACCCTTTCCACCGCTTCCTTTGTTTCCCGATTTTGCGCCCGCCCTGCCGAGGAACTTACTCGGCGTCACCAATCGCTCCTGGAGACCATTTCTCCCGCGGGTTTTCACGCGGTACCATCCATTTTTTTTGACCTCAATGATCTCTCCCAGTGCTTCGCGTCCCATAAAGCTAAATCGAATTCGATCGCCGACCTTCAATTTCTCTTGAGTCAAAATTTTCGGCGGTGTCGCGGCTCCATTGACGGCGAATCCGGCGACAAAACAGATGCACGAAAATGAAATCAAGAGTTTGGTTAGGGAAAAAAGCGGGAAGTTCATAAAAGTCTCTTTTTTACAACGTGGCAGTCATTCAGAGTCGAGTCGAAGTAAGTGCGGTAAAAAGCAAAACCCATCGAGCGCGACTCAAATCGCTTTTCGGGGCGTTACCATTTTCTGAGGACTTGAATTGAAAATCAATCCTGCCCACGCAGCTCGATGTTCATTTTACGACTGAGAATTGGAGCCAAGCCCTCAGGAATCGCGCTACGTTTGTCACTCCGGATCGAGCGACCCACCCAGTCCAACAGTTCCGAATATCGAGCCAGCGACATCGCGACGACGCGAAGCTGGTTGAAACAATGGTAGTGAGATCAAACTCATCACCGAAGCTGGCGAAGAAATCGAAGTCAAAACAGCAGCCTTGTCATTGGTCTAACAACCCAAAGTCTTCTTGGTCAGATATGGTCGTTTGGATCGCCACACGATGGCGAAGGTTACTCAGAGCCCGTCACTGGACCGACGAGCCGGCCCGACCAACCGATCGCGGACCGAAACCAGACAAGCGATTAACGCATCAAGTTCGACTGTGCTGGCCAGGAAACGTTGGGAAAACGGAGCCCCGATTTTACCCAGTTTTGACAGGGCCTTGCGAAAGGTCGGTAAGGTCGATTTCGACGCACTTAGCGCTCATCCATCGACAGATCATTTACTGACCGAAAATCGGCAAAAACGGCCTCCGCATCCATCTCGACCAGATTTTCATCTCCGATGAGTGATGGCGGCACCAATATGTTTACCGGACCCAAATCGTTCGCCACAATGTGTTTGTCAATCTGTATTCGATATTTCACGACATTTGCAGAATACTATAGGCCGCGTGCGCTTTGGCCAAGCTGCCGAGCAAGGCTGATTACTTGTACAAATCGTCCGAACTGAGCTCGTTCACATTCGTCGACCGCAGTGCACGTTTTTTCTACATGTTGTATGATGAAACAGACCAAAGCTTTTTGCAGAATTTGAGCCTTCTGCGAGACCGGTTTCACTGTGCGGGGTCATTGGGGAATGACGCGCGGACTGCGTAACCTCGATTGCGAGTACGCTGTCCAATTCCAAAAACGCAGGTTGATGGATGACAACACGCGATTTGTATCTTAACCACGCCGGCACCAGCTGGCCTAAACCACGCGTCGTCTCGGAAGCCGTTCGAGACTCGATGTCCGCCTCTCCGTCCGAATGGCCGCAGCGATTTTATGAGGCACATCATGCGATTGCAGAATTCTTTGGCGTCAGCCATTGCGAAAAAATTCTGCTTACGCCCGGTTGCACATCCGCACTTGCCGTCGGCATCGGCGATTCGCATATTGCAAATGGCAAACGCGTTCTAGCAAGTCGTTGGGAGCATCACGCCTTGCATCGTCCGCTACTCAAGCTCGCCTCGAACGGGATACGAGTGGAACATATTCCACCAAAAAGCATCGACGCAACGAATGGACATCTCAATCCGATCGATCTCGATTGGCTTGAGCAATCGTTATCCAAACATGACGTGGCGCTCGTCGCCATCACCGCAGCATGCAACGTTACGGGGGAGCTTTTGCCGTACGAAGATGTGATCCGAATCGCACATCAACACGGATCAATGGTATTGGTCGACGCAGCGCAGATCGTCGGTTGGCGAAAACTGGATTTGCCGCGTCTAGGGGCTGACATGGTCGCATTTGGAGGACACAAAGGGCTACAGGCACCTTGGGGTATTGGTGCCTTGTATATTTCAGATCGCGTCAAAATGAAATGCACGATTGCGAATTGTGAATTACCCTTTGCGGGCAACAGCGATGCGAATCAGAATTCGCGCCCCGGTTATTGCGACGTCGGCTCAGTCGACCAATTCGCACTTGCGGGATTGCATGCCGCGATCCGAATGCTGCACGAGCAGGATATGGAATCTTACTTAGCAGTTGCGCGCAGGCAGATCCAACGTATCCGTGGCATGCTCGAACGTATCGACCATCTTCACATCTTTGGGCCGTTTGACCCAAATCAAGCGATGCCCTCGCTGGCGTTAGCGGTCTCGGGCTTTTCTAGCAGCGAAGTAGCTTCCTGGCTCCAGCGACACTCACTGGTTGTTGGTAGCGGACTCCATTGTGCGCCGCTCGCACATGAGACATTGGGTACGCAAGCATCGGGACTAGTGCGCCTTTCGGTCGGACTGGGCCAACCGGACCAAGAAATCAACGAAGCGATCGACCGAATTGAGTCCGCGTTCATCGAAGAATTCTGTCCGCGGGAATAAAGGGTCTTGAATCACTGAACCGAGAAGCGCGAATGGGCGGACTGCTCAGAAAACCGTGGTTTGTTTGAAGACTCAAAATACGGTTGAGTTAATGAATCCGCCAAAAAAGGCAAGTTTACGAGAGCGGCTACTTCGGTATTTTGATTGCCTGTTTCACTTCAAGCGCCGCCAAGAAAACAGCATGTAAAGATCTGCGGCGAATTAAGGCATCGACTGGGGAATGAAATTCCGGTTGAACTACAACGTAAGACGGGGCGAGCCGCTCATTCATCAGAGGTCTTGCCGGATCGGTGTTTGCTGGCCAGCTTAAGCTTTTGTACAATCGCGTATGCCTCTCCCAATGTCCCATGGCCTGCAACCATGCCGTCCTTGTCAATCACGACCGAATGAGGAATTCCCCGAATCGAATACCAGCCTGACATTTCACCCCAGTTGGGATGATTTTCGTCGGCCGCCAGATCGACATAAACCGGATAGTCAAGCTTGTGTTCTTTGACCATGGCCTGGATCTCCTCCAGTGGTGTTCCTGGCGAGTGGACGCTGATGACTTTGATGCCGGAATCCTCGTTTCCGTGGGTTTTTTTTAAATATTGAAAATCGTTATGACATGGACCGCACCATGTCGCCCAGAATTCCAGAATGACAATGTTACCCGACAGTGATTTCCAGTTGCGGGGATCACTATTAAGCCAATTCGATTCTGCAAACTCAAATGCTGGTCGCCCAATTCTGGCATCCATTTTGGCCTGCCATTTTTCCCGCACCGCGGTTTGTTGCTTGTGATTCTCAACCAGCGCATCCCATTCGGCCTGAGGGCGATCTTTCTTGTATTTGTAAACCATCGGAGGATTAAAGCTGGAGTCGTAAATCTGCATGCCTTCTTTGATCTCGCCAAACTCAAACAGCTTGTCATCCAACTTTTTGTTGACCTTGATGTCGAGCGTTTCTTGATTACGCATCGTAGTAATCACCTGCGGTGAGTCTTCGCTGTAAAACATATAACCATGCTTCATCGGCCACCAAACGCCGGGAGCAATTTCTTGATAGTCCTCAAGATAGTTTCGCAGCAACAGAATCGCATGATTCTCAAACGCGGCTTTTCGAAGAATTCGATTGGTCTTTATCCTTTCGTCTGCGGGCAGCGCCTCCAGCCACTTCATCGGGTCGAAATTGGTATCGCTTTCACGCTTTGAGCACAATTTTCGAATGACTGGGGCGTGGTCGATTTTGGTTCGAGAGGGAATATAAAGCGTATCGAAACCTCGCAACCGCCGGTCTGCAATTGAGACATACAATCGCTTGCGAATTTCCCAATTCTCGAGCATCCAACAGCGATGCCCTCGGAACATCTGTTGACCAATGAGTTTGAAATCCCGTGGAAGCCCACGTTCCATCTGGCGCAATTTCGGATCGCCAGGATTCCACCAAGGCGTATGGCCACCTGTTCTCAAATAGCCGAAGTCCAGCAAAAACCACTTGCCTATATCTTCGGTCGGCGAGGTGCCCAAACCGACCCCTTCCTGCTTATTCGCAAAATAATGTGTATGGACTACCGACCGCTTGCCGTTCCAAACACGCAGGTCATGGCTTTGACTTTGCTTGTCCGAGAGCGAGCGTAGGCGATGATCGTCGAACGCAGACTCGTTGATTTCGGTTTGATGGGGTCTCAAATCATCTGCAAACTGATCCAAGTGCTCCCGGACACTCTCGCCGAATTGGGCAACCAGCTCACCGGTTCGTTCGGCGATCCCGGCAGGCGTGTTGGTCCATTTACTTTTAGTCCGAATGAAGAAACTTGAAAGTTCATAGAAAGCAGCCTCTTCGGCGATAATGCCGCGCACCAACTCAGCGGGATCGACGTTTGACTGATTGAGAAGCCCCGATTGATTCTCTTGAACAGGATTCGATTTTGTTGAGTTGGATTCCTGTCCAAGCGATTTATCGATTCCGACGATTCCGAGAATAGTGATGGCAACTAACAGGAAAGATTTTTTTGAGCTGCACAAAGTCCGACGCATCGTTTCCGCTTCCCTTGGTTTCCAGCTTAATTGTCTTATCTAAAATGACAATCACCATGTTGGCAGCAATTTGGGACATCGTCAAACATTTGGACGCGGGTCTTCGCCGCCTAATTTATCAGGCGATGCTCGTGCGGGTCAGGGTTTGTCTGGCGATTTTCGTGCAAGTCAATTTCGCCGTAGCGGGTTTCAGATCGCTACCGATCTTGCACTGATCGGGAGTCTGAGGATGTCGATGCCGCGTACGGAAACTCCGCAACAAACCTTGGAAAAACGGCGACTCTATATTTCCCAGTTTTAATCTTACTTAAGAAAAAGCTGTTAAGGGCAGCAATTCCGGACTTGCTAGTCGCGAAAACGGTCTTTTTTGAACGTGTCCCGCTCCACGAGTTCTTGACACAGGCTCGACCTCGGCGACGTTATGGTGGGTGTGCACGAATGCGGTCACGGAAGTGGAGAATATGAGGCCGTTAAGCCATGGGAACGAAAACCACAATGGCTATCACGGACTGGCATTCATTTTCGTTCACGAAGGATCTGTTTACACAGTGGACGCGATGTCTGAAAAGGACTCAGGCGATGCAGATATCAAAGGATTCAAGAATTCCATTCGAATCAAGTGAAAGCCTTTGAAAAGTGGGTTTACCGGACCTGCAATGTGAATAATATCAACTGACCGACTACCAGGAACGGCAAGACACGGGCGACTGTCATCATGGATCCAAAATACATTTCGCAGTTCCGCATACACGTTCTTCGGTCAAATATGTGAGGGTGTTGCCGCTTGCCGAGGATTATCGAGTGACGAGTTGGACGCCATTGCTTGCCGCATGGAGATCGTTCAGGCACACGCGGGCGCCGAGATTCATTCCGCCGGCGAACCGATTCAGGCTGTTGCTCTCATCAGGAACTCGGCAAGTCAATTAACCAAAGAGACAATTTCTTGCCAAACAAAACGGTACTAACAAAACGGTACTTGACACCTTTTTTCGTCCCTTGACACCTTTTTTCGTCCCGACGATGCATTTCAAGCTGACCGACCGGACGAACAAACGGTGGATCGGCGCTTGACGGAAAAAAAGTCTTTCAGGTGCATATGGTGTTAACAGATACGCGGCAGCTGCTCACCGCTAAGCAAGTCAATCACCCGAGTCGCCCCAATGCGACTGGAGAAAGTGACCAGACCGCTGGCGGCGTCTTCCACCTGCCCAATGATTGCGCTCGAAGCTCCCAGTGGATGAGCGCGCATCAATTCTAATGCACGTTCTGCATGCTCGGGCCTGACAAAGGCCACAAACCTGCCTTCGTTTGCCACGTAGATCGGATCAAAGCCGAGAATTTCGCAGGCCGCTTGAACTTCTTGGTTCACTGGAATGTCGCTTTCCCGTATGTTGATTTGCCGTTGAGCCTTTTCCGCAATTTCAACCAGGGCTGCGGCGAGTCCTCCTCGCGTGAGGTCGCGCAGGCAATGAATCTCGATTTCTGCATCCAGCAGGGCCAGCACCAGTTCGGCTAGTGGAGCACAATCGCTCTGGATCGTCGTCTCGAACGCGAGACCTTCTCTTTGGGCCATGATGGCAATCCCATGCCGGCCGACGTCGCCGTTGACCAGTATGATGTCGCCCGGCCGAATACTGGCGGGCGCTACGGGCCGGGAGGCCACAACCTCACCGACTCCCGCCGTATTGATGAACACCCCATCGCCCTTGCCGCGATCGACAACTTTTGTATCTCCGGTGACTAACGCAACGCCAGCTTTGTTTGCAGCGTCCGCCATGGACCGAACCACGCGCCACAGCGTTTCCATCGGCAGCCCTTCCTCCAGAATGAAACCGGCGCTCAAATACATTGGACGTGCACCGCACATCGCCAGATCGTTGACCGTACCGTTGACCGCCATGCTGCCGATATCTCCTCCGGGAAAGAACAACGGGTGAACCACGTAAGAGTCAGTCGTAAAGGCCAACTGACCATCGGGACGATCGAGCAACGCGCCGTCGCCCAGCATTTCCAGCGCTGGATTGTTAAAACTGGGCAGAAACATCTTCTGGATAAGTTGTTGCATCAGGCTTCCGCCTCCACCATGTGCAAGGAGTACCTGCGGATATTCCTGGATTGGTATCGGGCAGACCAAATCAAGTGGAGTTTTCGGAGAAGAATCGCCCATCATTCGGCGCTTCCGGCTGCAGTTTCCGGGGTGAATTGGTTAGCCAGTCGGCGGTAACGGTAATAGGCAGCGCAGGCTCCCTCGGTAGATACCATGGTCGCACCGAGCGGATGGTTCGGATTGCACCTTCCTCCAAATTCATTACAGTCATGGGGTTTCTTGACGCCCTGCAGAATCAAACCGCTAATACACTCCTTCGGTTCGTCCAGTTGACGTTGCGCGACGTCAAAACGTCGCTCGGCATCGAATTGGGCAAACTCATTCTGCAGCCCCAGTCCGCTCTCCGGAATCTCCCCGATCCCACGCCACTTTCGGGGAACAATCCGGAAGACTTGTCGAATCAGTTCGAGGGCCGCCGTGTTACCCGGTCGACGCACGCAACGTGTGTACTGGTTCTCCAAAACAGTCCGCCCCTCTTCCAATTGACGGATACACATATAGATGCCCTGCAACAAATCCAAGGGTTCGAATCCCGTTACCACAATCGGAATCCGATATTTTTTGGCCAGCGGTTCGTAATCGGCGTAGCCCATGACGGTGCAAACGTGACCGGCGGCAAGGAATCCCTGGACGCGATTTTCCGGCGCAGAAAGGATGGCCTCCATGGCCGGGGGCACGAGCACATGTGAAACCAACAACGAGAAGTTTTGTAGCTGTTCCCGATGTGCCTGGAACACCGCCATGGCATTGGCCGGGGCGGTGGTCTCGAAACCCACGGCGAAGAAAACCACTTCACGGTCCGGATTTTCGCGCGCTACTTCCACCGCGTCCAAAGGAGAGTAAACGACCCGTACGTCGCCACCGCGGGCCTTGACGGAGAACAGATCGGCCGAAGTGCCGGGCACGCGGAGCATGTCGCCAAAGGAACAGAAAATAACTTCTGGTCGCGCCGCAATCTCCAGCGCCTTTTCAATTAATTCGACCGGCGTTACGCAAACCGGGCAACCGGGTCCGTGAACCAGCGTGACTCCTTGCGGAAGCAGTTCGTCGATGCCGTATTTTACGATCGCATGTGTTTGTCCGCCGCAGATCTCCATAAGCGTCCAGCTCTTGGTTGTGATCCCAGCAATCGCTTGCACATATTTCTCTGCCGCATCGGGATCGCGGTACTCGTCGACAAACTTCATCGGTTCGTTTCCTGTCCAGCGGCCAGGTCGTCCAGTTCCCCCATTTGACGCAAGTAATCAAACACCTGCTCTGCTTCGCTCTCGTCCACCGTGCTGATCGCCATGCCCGCATGCACTAAAACGTAGTCACCGACCCGAGCATCCGGTACGCAAGACAAATTGACAATTTTAAAGATCCCTCCGAAATTAACTCGCCCGCTGCGCAGCACGGGATCGGTGGCCTCGATCGTTGCAATTTGTCCGGGAACCGCCAGGCACATATTTAGGTCGCCTCCACAGAATGATCAGTTTTCATGGCGTCTGGAGTGGCGCAGTTTTTCAGCAGCCATTTGCACCAATCAGAGATGCCTTCGCCGGTCGTCGCAGACAGGGCGAAGATTTTCAGCTCGGGGTTGATCGCCAAGGCGTTTTGCCGCAGTTGTTGCAGGTCACAGTCGACGTAGGGCAACAGGTCAATCTTGTTGATTAGCAGCACGGAGGACTGGAGGAACATGTTGGGATACTTCAGCGGTTTGTCGTCACCTTCCGTCGTACTCAGAACCACTACTTTTAGCGCTTCTCCGAGATCGAAATTGGCTGGGCAGACCAGGTTGCCGACGTTTTCGATAACCAACAGACGAATTCCGCTTAGGTCCATTCGGGAGACGGCATCCTGGACCAGTCGGGCCTCCAGATGACAGCCGCCGCGGGTCACGACTTGCACGACGGGCACGTCGTATCGCGCCACGCGCTGTGCGTCAAAGTCAGTTTGCACGTCACCCTCGACAACGGCGACTCCCGCCTGCGACTGAAGCCGGGGCAAACAGCACTCGAGGATACTTGTCTTACCGGCGCCTGGAGAACTGACAATGTTAATGACAAAAATGCCTTGCCGCTGAAACGACTCACGATTGATGCGTGCGATCTCGTCGTTCTTTTCAAGGATCTTTCGCTCGATCGTAATGACGCTCATGTTGCCTCCTGAATTTCTTCTTGCAGTTCAATTTCCTTAACCTGTAATTCCATTCCCGAAACGACTTTCGTCGCATTTCCTTTGCAGCGAGGGCATTGAAATATGTCACCGTCACTTTCAAAACTCTGTCGGCAATCGTCGCAGGACAGGCAAAGAGGAATCTTGTTCAGGCACAAACGGGCATTCTGCAATGTTGTTCCCGCCACCAGGGCTTCAAAACAAAATTCCAACGAGTCTGCCACAACTCCGGAAAGCCTGCCTAAATCAACATGCACTATTTGCACTGCCGACATCTGACGAGGCGGAACATGGTTTTCGACAAGATTCAGAATGCCCTGAGCTAAAGATAATTCATGCATTGCCGATCTCACAAGAATCTATCAAATTTTCCCACGGTTGTCCGTCAAAAAAACCTAGATCGCGCCAGATGGATCGAACCTGTTGCACAACCGTATCGATTGATGCATCAACCGGAGCCGACAATTCCGTGCCCATCGACTGTTCTGCGGCGATCGAGATAGTGATCAAGAACATCCGGGGCAAATCGCCAAGTAATACTGCTGATTCGATCAGGTCCCGTAAGCCGATGTCGTGCGAACTCAACACGCGGGGGAAGTCGTGGGCAAAACGGGGCTCAGTGACCGTCACGGTACCGGGCGGATTTCCGTCCAGCGAGGCGTCGACGATAACCAGGAATTCATGATCGCGAAAACAGCCTAACAGATGGAATCCGCCGGTGCCACCGTCCAGTATCTCGACGTCCTTCGGCAGTTCGACGTCTTGCAACCGACGCAGAAAATGAACTCCAACTCCTTCATCACGGAGCAGCAGATTCCCAATTCCCAGAACCAGGCACTTTTTGGGTCGAGTCATGCATCTCCTTTGGGCCGGTTCCCAGGTGGTTGTTGACTCTCATCGGAGGCAGCGGCCTGTGAAGTTTCCTCTGGTTCTGGAAAATCCTCTTCTAATCGAGGTTGTCTGCGGGGGATAAACTTCCAACCGCCCGCCATCGAAGAAATCACGCCTCGGCCTTCGACGTAGTCGTGGTAAAAAACCAGGTAGACATGGATCATTGTGAACACGATGAAAAACCACATCATCATGTGATGCCACTGCCGGGTCGCGAAATCGCCGCCCATCAGTGGAACCACCCAGGCGAAGAGTTCAGGTATCCAGGCGTCACTCATTGCCGCGTACATGCCGAAACCGGTCGCACACTGAAAAAGAAATGCCAGAAACGTGAGGAAATAGGTCAATCCGGCGAGGCTGTTGTGTCCTGCCGATCCAACAGCATCGCCCCTGCCGAGCAGGATATCGATTTTCAATACTTGCAGGATTTCCTTCCATTGGGCCTTGCGGAAGGGTATGAATGTCCGCCAGCTCGCGTATCGGTTGCCGACAAAGCCCCAGTAGATGCGGAAAAGGAAGTTAAAGAAGAATACATATGCGGTAACGAAATGGATGAACCGCACCGTCCCGAACCAATAACTAAATGAAGCTTCACTGACGCTGCCCAGGTTTAACGGGCGGCTGATCAAAATGCCCGTCGCGATCAGCACCAAAATGCAGGCCGCATTGACCCAGTGATACAATCGCACTGGCAGTTCCCACACGTACACGCGTTGCATGGTTGTTCCGCTTGGGCGATGCATCGTCGACTGGCTCATCCCGGCATTCCAATCGTGTTAAGTTGATGAACGTGGCTGCCCTTTTCATCGTAGACGTGCACCGCACATGCGATACACGGATCAAATGAATGAATCGTGCGCAAAACCTCAACCGGTTGCTCGACATCATGGATTGGAGTTCCCAGTAACGCCGACTCGTAAGCGGAACGCTGGCCCTGGCCGTCACGTGGAGATGCGTTCCAGGTACTGGGCACAACTAATTGGTAATTGTCGATCTTCGTGTCCTTGATCACGATCCAGTGAGCCAGTGCGCCACGTGGTGCTTCCGAAAGTCCTACTCCCTGAGCTTGCTGGGGCCATGTATTAGGTTCCCAGCTATCGCGGTTAAATGTCCGGGTATCGCCATTCTTGATGTTGCTCATCAGTTGTCCGAAAAACTCCTTTGCCCAGCGAGCGATGAGGCGTGTCTCCAGCCCCCGGGCGGCGGTGCGGCCCAGCGTCGAGAAGAGCGCTTCAACCGGCACGTCCAGTTGCTTCAGCGCTTCGTTAACGACCTCTTTGATCTCTTCTTGTCCCGAAGCATAGCCGACCAGCATTCGAGCCAGCGGCCCAACCTCCATCGGTTGTCCTTTCCAGCGAGGCGTTTTCATCCAACTGTATTTGCCGTCGACGTTCAATTGCTCATAAGGAGGCTTGGGACCGGTGTAGTTGAGTTGCGTCTCGCCCTCCCAGGGGTGCAGCCCGGTCGTATCACCGCCCTGGTACTCGTACCAAGAGTGGGAAATGAACTCTTGAATTTGTTCCTTATCACGGCCATCAATCTCCTTCACGTCGGCGAGATTGCGGTCGAGAATAATTCCTCTTGGGAATTTGAAT
>JAHEJI010000062.1 GCA_024638965.1 Planctomycetaceae bacterium | reverse complement strand
GGCCGCGAGCGCAACTGCGGTCGTATCGCTGCCACCGCGTCCGAGCGTCGTAATATTGTAATCTTCGTCGATTCCCTGAAACCCGGCGGCAATCACAATGTTACCCTCGTCCAATAATTGCTGCATTCGATCCGTGGAGATCGATTGAATTCTGGCTTTCGTGTGAGAGCTGTCTGTCTTGATCCCGATTTGAGCGCCGGTCAAGCTGACCGCTTTATAGCCGAGCGAGTGAATCGCCATCGCCATCAGCGCCACACTCACCTGTTCACCCGTTGAAAGCAACATGTCCATTTCACGTGCGGGGGGACGTTCGCAGACCTCGCGGGCGAGGCTCTCAAGCATATCCGTGTTTTTGCCCATCGCACTGACCACCATCACGACCTGATTTCCCTGTTGATGGGTGCGGACTGCTTTACGGGCGGCGGAGAGGATTTTTTCACTGTCGGCGACGCTGGTTCCACCAAACTTCTGTACGACTAAGGGCATTTTAATAATATTCCGTGTAAGCGCTCGCGAATCGGTGATCGCAGAAAGTGAATAACGAATCTAGCCGTTTTGGATTAAAAGAGAAACCACCGCAATCAAAATGTCCGATTCGCATTTGGCGGTTGGTCGGACAGGCAGCTTTGAAACAGGCTCAGCATGCCATTTGAAACAGGCTCGCCTACAGTTTATCTCGGAGCATTTCTGCAGCCGCGTTTTTACCGCAAGCACCCATCACACCACCTCCTGGGTGACTGGCCGCACCACAGATGTACAGGCCTTCAATGGGCGTGCGATGATCGGACCAACCGGGAACTGGCCTCATCATATGCAGCTGATTCAGGTTCATTGAGCCTTGAAAAATATTTCCACCGGTTAACCCGTAAGTCCGTTCGATATCGAGGGGGCTGAGAACCTGTCGGTGTTCGATCACGCCAGGAATATTCGGTGCGTATTCAGCCAACCGCTCAAGGCAACGATCGGCAAAAGACTCTTTGATCTCGTCCCAGCCGATTCCATCCCGAAGCTTGTACGGCGCATATTGAATGAACATCGACATGATGTGCTTGCCCTCCGGCGCGATGGATTGATCGACGCTGGTCGGAATCGTCAGTTCAAGAATCGGCTCTTTGCTGGGTTCACCGTATTTCGCATCATCGTATGCGCGTTCGATTTCGTCCAGCGTTTCGCCGATGTGAATTGTCCCGTTGTGATGGGACTGGATTACGTTTGAAGGTAAACAGGTAAAGTTTGGTGGTTCTGCCAACGCCAGATTGATCTTGCATGTCGCTGAACTGTAATCAATCCGATTGACCGCAGCTTGAAATGCCTGCGGCACGTCCTCTGGGGTTAGAAAATGATTAAAAGTCAAATTCATATCGACCGACGAACCGACGTTCTTGCAATGCACTTCACGACCGTCAACAAGCTTTACGCCAACAGCCTTGCGGTTGACCACCTGGATCTTATCGACAGGGCTCTCGATTTCAATATGAACACCAAGCTGTCTACAGACCGTGGCGATTGATTCTGACATAGCGCCCATCCCGCCCTGGACGTACCCCCAGACACCGCGTGAACCTCCGGCGGTGCCCATCACATGATGAAGTAGTACGTACGCCGTTCCTGGTTGTGAAATAGAAGCGAAGGCGCCGATCACGGCGTCCGTCGCGAGCGTCGTTTTGAGAACTTCTGTTTCGAACCAGCGTTCGAGGATGGGACGAGCGGCAGCGGTTAACAACTCCAGTCCTTCTGGAATCTGGTCTCCCATCGCACGTAGAGCCTTGTGCAGTCGCATTCCCTTTTTAGCGTCACGGAGTTTTTTCATCAGCCCGATTTTACGCCAGCTTTTCGGCAGCGGCAAAAGATCGGGCGATGACTCGTTCAAAATGGGTTCCAAATGCATCGCGACTTTTTCAAGCAGACTTTCATACTGCCCGAAGGCTTCCGCATCGCGCTTACTGAACTTGCCAATCTGCTCGCGATTACGATTGGCATCTGGTCCCAGCAGCAGATGCCGCCCGTCGCGCATCGGCGTAAACGAAGCCGGGTTGCGAGGTAAGATGGTCAAACCATTCTGCTTTAGTTTCAGATCATTGATGATTTCCGGCAACAACAAACTGACAACATACGAAGCCGTGGAAACTTTGTAACCGGGCCAAAGTTCTTCCGTTACCGAACACCCGCCAATCATGGGCCGCCGCTCTAGAACGCAGACGCTTTTGCCCGCTCGGGCCAGATAGGCGGCGGCAACGAGTCCATTATGGCCGGCTCCGATGATCACGCTGTCAAAATGGCTACCCGATTGAACCGGTTTGGTCATCCTTTAATTCCTGTCGTCGAGATTCCCTGGATAAAAGTCTTTTGTGCAAGGAAGAAAAGGATAATGACTGGCAACGTAAAAAGCACGGCGGCTGCCAGCAAAAGATGGGTTTGATCGCTATACGAACTTACAAAACGCTCTAATCCATAGGCCAATGGAAATTTTTGAGGGTCGTTCAAGTACAGAAGTGGCCCGCCAAAATCGTTCCAGGTCTGCACGAACTGAAACAGGCCAACGGTCGCCAAAGCAGGTTTGGATAACGGAATTACAATGTTCCAGAACAGCCCCCAGTGCGATAATCCGTCAATTCGCCCCGCTTCCAGGAGTTGTTCCGGAATCGTCATGAAAAACTGACGAAGCAAAAAGATAAAGAAGGCCTCCCCAAGAAATGTTGGCAAGATGATCGCCCACAGGGAGTTGTATAAACCGATTTCACTGATCAGCACAAATCTTGGAATCATGGTGATATGCCAGGGTAACAACATGGTTGCCACCACCAAACCAAATGCCAATCCGCGTCCACGCCAAGACACGCGCGACAGACCGTATGCGACCAAAGCACACGACAACGTCGTACCAACCACGCACCCCACACATAACAGGATCGTGTTGGTTAAATAAATCGTAAACGGCATACTCTGCAACGAATCAAGATAATTGTTCCAACTCCAGGATTCGGGCACCAAACCATAGGGGTTCCGGGCAAGTTCTTCGGACGACTTCAACGAACCGCTTATCATGACGACCAGGGGTAAAGAAAAAATGGCGCTAGCCACCCACAACAGGCTGCAAATCCACCACTGGTTTTTGCGCTGCTTAATCAATGGATCGTTCCTTCGCAAACAGTGTAGCAACAACTGTCTCAGTTGTTTTTTTGAGCATCACTTGGCATTGCTCTGCAATTGGGACAATTGCCGCTACACTACATCTCAATAAACTCACGGCCGCTCCTCATTCAATTTGAGATCTTCCCGGGCGCGATCCAGATGTTTCTGAATCCTTTCGTTGGCCGTCTTCAGAATCTCGACAGCGGATTTTTCAGGATTATTCATGGCTTCATATCCTGCAGCCTCGATGGTTCGCTTGAAAAACGCCGCCCCTGGGACCTGGGGAATCGGGAACTGGTTTGGGCTTCCCGCCAATTCCACAAACTTCGCAAACATGGGGTTTTTGTCGAGATACGCTTGAAACAATGGATCATCAACGACCGATTGCGAAACGGGAATCCAGCCGCCAGCGGCACACGTTTTGGCCGCCTGCGATTCTTGATTGAAACCGATCCAAAACTTAATAAACTCCCAGGCACCCGTCGAATTTCTGGCGCCACTGGGTACGACAAAAAAATTTCCGTTTACCCAGCCCGCGTTTTTGCGGCCACCGCTCGTCGTAGGCAATGGACATACGCCATACTCCGGATAAGCGATCCCAGCTTTTCGTCTTTTGTTTTGGAAATTGACAATGTCTCGAACGCGCCATTGCCCATCCATAATTAAGCAATAACGTCCAACCACCGAATCCGCTTCAATCGGCAACAAGGGAAAGGTTTTTCCGGGCAGGGACTGGTCGCCTTGCCGAAACGCAGCGAGGTTGTCTGGCCCGTAAATTCGACCGTAAGATTGCATCCACCGCAAACACTCAACGAGTGGTTGTGAATCAACGTTTGCCTGATAAGTCTGCGGATCGAAAAAGCCTCCGCCATAGACGAATCCCCACGCCCAAAAACGACGCGAATCGGGAAGATAAGCATATCGCTCATGTGCCTCGTTGGCGGGCGAGACCGTGTTTGCAACTCGATCGAGACCTTCAATGGTCTCAGGAGGCGACAGCCCATATTGCTGGAGCGCCGTCTTGTTGTAATACATCGCGCGAATATCGAGGCCATTACAGACGCCAAAAAATTGGTTGTTGTAGGTTGAAAGGCGGCGAGCCGATTCGAACATCCAGTCGCCCATTTTTTTGACTTCAACGCCACCAAACTCATCCAACGGCTGAATGACACCACGCTCAGCCCAATCGGCGAGAATGGGATCATCTTGATTTACCAGGTCGGGCGGATCGCCACCCGCAACTGACAAGAACAATTTGGCTTGCAGATTATTGCCCGGCATCGCAATTGGTCGAACCCAATAGCTGGATTGGGCTTCGTTAAAACGCTGGACGACATCTTCAACGACGTCTCGGTCTTGTCCGCCCCAAAAATGCCAGAACACGACCTCTTCGCGACCTGGTGGCACAATCGGTCTTGTTTGAGCTTGACGTCCCAGGAACCAGGACAGAGCCACAGGGGAACCGAGCAACAGGATCAGCAGCGTGGAAACAAGAATGGTGCGAATGCTCATGCAGCTACCCGATAATGGACCCAATACCTGGACGTTCTAAAGAGCACAATCGTTGCTATCAAAAGCACCACAAACAGAACCCATGACATTGCCGACGCGTATCCCATTTCAAAATCATTGAATGCGGACAAGAACAGCTGCAGTGAAAGCATCATCAACGAACCACCGGGTTGGCCCGTTCCTTCACTGAGTACATAAACCGATGTAAACGTTTGTACGCTGCGAATTAAACCCATCACAAGATTGAAAAATATCACCGGCGACAGCATTGGAATCGTGATGTGCCAGAATTTTCGGATGCTGCTGGCTCCATCCATTTCAGCCGCTTCATAGAGCGAGTTGGGGATATCGCTGATTGCCGCAAGGTAGATCACGACAAAATTCCCGACTCCCCACACCGTCATTAACACTAACGCATCTTTGCTACCAAACAACCGCAATGGCTCGCCCGAAATCCAACCTGATAACACACCCACGCTTTCACCACTGAAAGCAGACCTGGACTGGTTCAACCAGTTTTGAGAGTCGATGCCGATCCAGGAAAGGCCGTAATTGATCAATCCGTCATTCGGGTCAAGCAGCCACAACCACAAAATGCTGGCCGCCACGACCGGAATCACGGATGGTAGAAAAACCAGCGTTCGATAAACAGATTGGCCCCGGACTTTGGCGGAAAGCAGTGTCGCCAGCAACACACCAATCACCACCGATAACGGAACGGACAACGCTGCATAATAGACTGTATTGGAAAGAGCCAGCCCGAACCCCTGATCCGTTCCTACCTCGGACACAAGTCGCAGATAATTGCCCAAGCCTACCCAGCGTGGGCGATTTATCAGGTCGAATCGACAGAGGCTCCAGTATAGCGACGCGACAAACGGCCAGACAAACAGCAGCAAAAACCCAATCATCCACGGCGAGCAAAACAGCAGTCCCGTGAACATTTGAGTGTCTCTTTGTGTCGGCGTCTTAATCATAAATATTAACGTTGGACAGCCTGCTATTTGAGATTGCGTTGGAAGATTATTATGGGACGCGATTCGAAATTGAACCAGCGACCACCTGATCCAGCAGCTCCGGTACCGCTGGCCCAGCGGCACTTGTGTCGTATCAACCATTCCAACTTGGGCTTTGGTGTCTCCACAATTGGAATAATTAGGTGTCATCCTGAGAGAGCTGTAGCGACCGAAGGATTTCGATTTCGAAAAAACGTTGATAACTCGCGCAAGCGTCTGATGTTGGAACAAGAGATTCTTCGCTCGTTCCTCACTCAGAATGACTTAGTTAATATCACAACCTGGACGGGAAGTTTCTATCAATGAGCGATATTTTTGGCGATTTGAAATGGCGTGGGTTGATTCATCAAACGACCGCCGATGATTTCTTGCCCGGATGGCTTGCAACTGGAAGCCGAACGCTCTACGGAGGATTTGACCCTACTGCCGACAGTCTCCATGTTGGAAGTCTTTTGCCGCTATTAATGTTGCGCCGGTTTCAAAAGGCGGGTCACAAGCCGATCGCGATCGTTGGCGGAGCCACGGGCATGATCGGCGATCCAAGTGGCAAGAGCGCCGAACGGAATTTGCTGTCCGAAGAAAAGCTGGCCCTGAACGTGGCCGGTCTGGAAGCTCAGATGCGAGATGTGCTTGATTTTGACTGCGGTGAAAACTCAGCTATCCTTGTCAACAACAACGACTGGATGAAAAACTTCAGCTATATCGATTTCTTGCGCGATGTTGGCAAAAACATTCCCGTCAACGTGATGTTGGCAAAAGACAGCGTCAAAACGCGGCTTTCTAGTGACGCCGGAATGAGCTACACCGAATTCAGCTACATGGTTTTGCAAGGCTACGATTTCGTTCACCTCAATCGAGAATACGGATGCGAACTGCAAATCGGTGGAAGCGATCAATGGGGAAACGTCACTGCTGGCATCGATCTTGGGCGGCGAATGCTCGGCGCTCAGCTATACGGAATGACTTGCCCACTGCTTGCCAAGTCCGATGGTTCCAAGATGGGCAAAACCGAAGCCGGGGCAATCTGGTTAGCTGCAGAAAGGACGAGTCCTTACCAGTTCTACCAGTATCTGATTAACGTCGCTGACGAAGATTCCGGATTGTGCTTGCGGTTTTTGACTGAGCTGGATCACGACGAGATTGAGTCGCTGGACAAATCACGCTCGGAAGAACCGCACAAACGGGAAAGTCAAAAGCGGCTTGCCGAAGAATTGACAAAGTTGATTCACGGGGACGCTGGTTTAGCCAAAGCGAAGCAGGCAACAGAAATCTTCTTTGGGGCCGAAATCGAAAACCTGTCGGACGGTGATTTAGGACAGATCTTTGCAGATGTGCCAAGTACCGAACTGGAGATCACGTTGCTCGACGGAGAAGGCTGGACGTTGATTGACGCCTTGGTTCGATCCGGATTGTCAAAGAGTAAAGGTGAGGCTCGCCGCTCCATTTCGCAAGGTGGCATCTACATCAATAACAGGCGAGTGGAAGACATCACCTATCAGCTGACTCAAGATGATCTTGCTAGCGAATCGATGATTGTTTTGCGCAGTGGCAAAAAGAAATACGCCTTGCTTCGATTCTTGGGCTGACTCGTTTTCTAGAGCACTTCCAAAATTGATTTTGCACTGGTGTCATCCTGAACCGAGGCAAGAGGTGAAGGATCTCCGTCAACCAGCAAGAGATCCTTCAGAATGACAGAGACTGAATACCAATTTTTGAAATGCTCTAAATGCATCGTTAAGCTGGATTATTTGTGTTGAAGTACTCGTCGTTTGCTCAATCGCTTGCCGCAAATGCTCGTATCGATACTGATAGCAGTCTTTGAAATCTGCTCAGGTTTCTCGGCCAACTTGGCTGCTTGCGTTAGTTCAAAATATGTCAATTATCCGAATCATTCTGAAAATACTAATGGTTCCGATAAAAACGTGTCGATGCATTCTTTCACATATACAGGCTCTGCGCGAGCACAACCTGCGCGTGGTGTTTGTCTCACAACCCAGTGATAGCGTCGAGATTCGTCTCGGGAGACATCAATGAAGACAAAGTTTCTACTCTGCTTTTTAACCGTGTCTATGATCGCGGTCGTCCAGAGTGCTCCAGCTCAACAAATTGGGCAGCCAATGGGCGGCGTTTACGGCGGTGGCGGAGGACCAGTTTACGAACCAGGTGCATTTCAACCAGTCGCTGGCGACTTGGTCACCGGTCTTTTTCCTGGACGAGTTTGGGTTGAAGCTAATGCCGCTGAACGGGGACTGGGCTACCAGGGTTCCTATATATCGCTTGGCGCAAAGACACGGCTATGTGAGGATTTTCTTGACGGACGCTGGCTGGGGGAAATACGTGCCAACCAATCACTGAATGGTGGAGGGTTCTTTGGCAACATGGGGCTCGAACGCGTTTTTTCTATCGATTCTGCTGGCGCTGATGTCAGCGTTGGAATCTGGGGCGACTACGACTCGGATCTGCAAGGAAACTTTGCTCACGCCTTCGCCCAATTCGGAGTCACAGCACAGATCAAAACCCAAAGACACGACTTGATAGCTAACGGATACTTCCCTCAGGGAACAACCGGATACACTCAAGGCGATCCTACCGGACAACAATGTTTCTTTAATAACAGCATCATCGTTCAACCCGGCATCGACACTGCGTTACAGGGCTTCGATGTCGTGATGCGATTCAGGCCAAACCAGCTTGCGTTTAAGAATGGAGCGATTGAGCTCGGTGGTTACGGATACGATTCGGATTTGATTGACTTCTACGGCGGTGCACGCGCCGGATTGAGTTTCCAGATATTGCACGGGTTGATCACGACGGCACAAGTCAATTACGACGAAGTGAATGATGTCACCGGCGTTCTCGGTTTTGGTTGGATCTTCGGCATCAATGCTCGTGGGAACGAATATTCTGGAGTTGGGCGCGACTTGGAAGCGACCAACCGAAACGACCATATCGTGCGATTCCAACAAAATGTGATCCTCGCGATCGACCCAGACACCGGGAGACCGTACGACGTCTGGCACGTTAACAATACGGCCGATGCAGGAGTTGCTGATGGCACGTTCCAAAGGCCGTTTGTATCTCTGGCAGACGCTGAGGCAGCGTCGGGCATAGGCGACATCATCTTTGTGGACGAAGGTGATAGAACCGCCAGAGGAATGCGAAACGGCATCAATTTGAAGAATGACCAGTTATTCCTTGGTGACGGCGTACAACACATCATTCCGATCCAAAACGGTCTGAATTTTGTCTTGTGCAACGACACGGACGGCATTAGACCGACAATTAGCGGCAGCAACAACGGAAATGCTGTGAATTTGGCCAATAACAACGTCGTCGCAGGTTTCAACATTGACGGCACTGCCGGAAACGGCGGCATGGCAAACGGTATTTTTGGAAGCGGATTCGTCCGCGGTCAGACTTTGGACAGCGGAGTCATTCGAGACAACATGATCTCAGGTGCGATTCTTGACGGCGTATTCTTGCAGGATATCCAAGGCGACTGGCAATTTTCCGACAACATGATTGACAACAACGGTTTCGACGGGATTCGCATTATTGATGCCTGTGATCCAACGTCCATCTTGCGGTTCGTACGAAACGACGTCAGCAATAATGGTCGCGATGGGATTTCGATCGAAAACTACGATGCGGCAACGCTGGATTTCATTGCGAACATCACCAACAACAATGGGCGAGATGGAATTCGATTGGTCAACTTCAAGAACAGTTCGGGTAACGGCCTTGACTTGGACTTTACGGGCCATGTTGCAACTGGCAATAACGGGATCGGTATTAACATCATGGGCGGCGACGGAAACTTGCGATTGCTCAACAGTAACATCACTGGCAACGTGGGTGGTGGACTTAACATTGTCGATTGGACAAACACCGATCCCAATACGTCGACCTTCATTGGGACAAGAGGCCTTGGCACAAGCAACTTTTCAAATAACCAGCCCGGTTTTGGTATCAATATTGAGTTGAACGCCGGTATTCAAAGAGTATTCATTAATCGCACGACGCTTAATAATAACGGGATCGGATTTTTGGGCACTTCCAGCGGTGTTGGTACGCGGCTGATCACCCGAATTGATAGCACCAACTCGGTCAACAACAACCTGGCTGACGGCCTTCGTATCGTGGCGGTCGATGGTGCCAACCACAATATAGTCATTGGTACGTCAACGACTGGAGGCGCTCTGAGAATGCCGATTACCGGTAACAACGGGGCTGGCATTTCATTCTTTTCCGGCGACAACTCCGGACAAGTCTCAATCATTGAAGCCATCGTTGCCAACATCGATTTGACCGGCAACGGGGCCGGAATCTTTAGCGATGTGATCGATGACGGAGCATTACAACTAGATCTGTCTAACTCCAATATTGACACAAACGGTGTCGGTTTGAGCTTGGGTCTCGATACAAACGAAACACAAATCGTCAATACGATCCGAATCTCCAATGTCACGATGTTGGATAACGGAACGGACGCCATTCAACTGGCCGTTGGCGCAGGGACCTTTGTAGATTTCTCATTGATTGACTCGGTGCTTGAAAGTACGACTATGATTGACGCTGCCGGCGACACCAACATGCTTCGAGTGGGCGGTTTTGGAAGTGGAATCAACCTTGACGTGTTTGGCGATGATTCGGTCGGCAATCCTCAAGTTGACACGCGAGTTCGATTGTTCGTTCAAGCGAGCCGAATCGACGAGTTCGCTTTCGGCGGTGTCGATGTCGACACTTTCGGCGATGCCCACGTGTTAGCCAGAATCGAAGGAAACGACATGAACCAAAATGGTTTTGGCATTGGATCTAACGGTGACGGAACGGGCAATCCGGTCCTCGGTTCATTGTTTGACGCAGTCTCGTTTGTTGCCAATGACGAAAGCCGCGTTGACCTAACGTTGACTGGAAACGACATTACCGCGAGTACGGAAGCCGGTGTGGCCCTCTTCACGAACGATATGTCGACGATCAATACGGTTTGGATTGGGAATGACCTTAGTAACAACGATCAAGGGAACGATCCTTCCAACGATCCGATCCGCGAAGACAACATTTCCGACTTTAACGTAGTCAACGCCGTGGGTTCTAACATTTGCCTGTCGATGTCAAACAACTTCTGGAGCAATGGTTTCAACATCGTCAACTTGGGGGCAGGTGTCGATTATACCGTCGAACTTGATGGTTTCTCCAACCTGTTCGGCCCAGGCGACATTGGACCGGGGATGTTCACATTCGCACCATACGGCACGGTTTGCGAAGCCCTAATTTCGGCAGAAGAAGCTGCGTTCGTGGCGAATGGATTCCCGCCAATCCCGTAATGCAAAATATAATGCCAAAGGCAAGCCGTCATCGGCTTGCCTTTTTTTTTATTCACGGACCGACTGACGATGAGAATACCGGTTGGATCGGTTATCGTTGAAAATCATTAGAGTTTGACGCCTTTGACACACGTTGGATCTCAAGACTCAGGTTTTGAAACTCGGTTGTCCGGCGAGTCTGTTTCAGCAACAAGGCCAGCGCCTTCATTGTGTTGATCGTTGCAGAATGACTCGGTCCGAGTTTTGCCTTTTGTGTTTCGTAGGCCGAATTCAGAAGCGGTTCTGCCAGTTCATACTTCCCCTGCTTTGCCAGGGCTATGCCTTGACGGAATTGAAGCTCGGCGACCTGAGGGTGATCTGCACCCAGCTTCGCATAAGTCGACTCGACGGCGTCCCCTAACAAAGGTTCTGCCAGTTCAGGTTTTCCATTGAGCATGTGAACGGTCGAAAGTTTTTCTTTGGCCAGCAACAGCATATTCTGATCGACCACTTTTTGTCCGGCAAAACCGTCAACGGACATCGCGAGGTATTGACTCGCGGCCTCGTAGTCCTTCCGGTCCAAACAGACGATTCCAAGATTCAAATGACTGTGGGCAACGAGCGAATGGGCTGGCCCCAGCTTGCGGCGGCGTATGAGTTCACTTGCCTGAAGAATCTTATACGCAATGTCCAGCTCGCCCGCGCGATGATAGGCAACTCCCAACTGATTTGCGCCCTTCGCGTACTGGAGCGAATCTTCCCCCCACAACTCGGCCGATAATCGTGTCGAAGCCTTATGATTGGAAATTGCTGGGCCAAACTTTTCGCGAGCCAGGTAAAGCTGACCAAGCTGTTGATGAGCCGATTCGATATCGGGGTGGTTGGCATGAAATGTGGTCTTCAGGTTTTCGATCGCCAAGTGATATTCGCGAATCGCAGCTTCCGCATTACCGACCTTTTGATTCAGGCTGGCCGATTGCAACAGCTGTTTGCCATACATCGGTGACTGCTCACCAAACAGTTCCTTCGTAATTTGCGTCGACAAGTCTGCGATGTTTTGGGCTTCGTTGATGTTGTTAGCTTTGAACGCGTCCAGAAACTGTTTTTGAAACTCTTGAATTTGCTTGAGTTTTTTGAGTTGGTCGGGCGTGAAATTCGATTCGATCGAAGCTACGATGCCCGCCAACCTGGCATTAGCGGCCTGCCATGATTCCGTACCAAACTGTTCTGACACGATCGAGTCAATCTGACGCCAAGCTTCCGCTGCTTCGCTGAATTGAAAATTGGCTTCCAGATCGTTGGCTTGTTTTGTTAATGAGATAAGCGATTCGTTAAACGCTGTTGCGGAATCCTGCCCAACTCCCGGTTCGGTTTTGGCGATCTCAGTGTTGGATTCGGCTGGCGATTTTTTGGCCATCGGCTCTGCGTCCGTGCAGCCGATGACAAGCGTTAAACCGGCGATCAACAATGCGGTGCGTTTCATCCGTGAAGCTCCGTTATGAATCAAGTTTCTGACCATCCATTGGAGTCAATTATTTGAACACAATGCTCATTTCCTCCAAACGCCACTTTTCGAGCAAGGCTCGTGCTGTCATTCACTTCTGGATATATTGCCTTGAATAATCGATTCGCGAACCAGATTGAGAGGACGAAAATGCGTGTGATTACGGACCAAATCGAATTGGAAGTGTCTCCGGATGTGCTTTTCCAAACGCTGGTTACTCCGACAGAAATCATGAGTTGGTGGGAAGCAAAAAACGCAATTGTGTTGGCCAAGGAGAACGGCATCTGGGCCGCAACATGGGGCGAAAACATCGACCAGCCGAACTACATTGTCGCCGCCAGAATATTGAGCTTTGACCCTCCTTCGCGGATGCTGCTTGGCGATTTTCAGTACGTTTCCAAAGACGGACCGCTTCCGTTTGAGGCCAATATCCAAACTGAATATGTTGTCGAATCCACAGCAACCGGGGCTCGACTGGTGGTCAATCAGTCGGGCTTTCCAGATATCGGTGAAGCCGACGAATACTATCAAGGATGTGTGGCGGGCTGGCGAACGACACTTGAAGGGATCGAAAATTTTCTTGCACCCGAAAATTGACCTGCTAGACCGGAATCCGCTACGCGGTTTGATTGCTATTGACGCCAGCCGCATGATTCTGTTTCATACGCCGCTTAAATTCAGCTAGCGGTCGCGGCAAACTCAACTCGGAGATAGATCTTTGAGAATCTTGCAAATTATTTCGGGTCGTGCCATTAATGGTGCCCTCATTTATTGCAAGTTGCTTTCGGAACAACTCCGCGAACTGGGACACGACGTAACGGTCTTGTCACGGCAAGACTCATGGCTGAACCAGCAGCTTGAGTCAGCGGGAATTGAATATTTCACTTCTGATATGAGCCGTTTTCCTTTTTCGGAATTGAAACGAATTTCGAAGTGGATTCGTGAGAACAAAATTGATCTGATTCATACTCATATGAGCCGTGGTCATGCGTTCGGCGTGCTCCTGAAAATGCTGTCTGGCGTACCCACGATCGCGACCGCACACAGTCGCAGCTTTCAATTACATTGGCGCATGAATGACCTTGTCATCGCCAATTCAAGGGCAACCGCGAAGTATCATCAGCGAATCAATCGAATTCCCGATTCGAAACTGGAAACGATCCATTGCTTCGTTGATCTGGAGCGGTTCAAAAATGTGACCCCAAAGTCAATTCGTATTGTTCGTCGCCAACTGCGGCTCCACGGCGATGAGTTTGTTGTTGGTTTGGTTGGCGATGTCGTTCAACGCAAAGGGCATCTCTATCTGTTTCAGGCACTTCAAAAAATTGTTGAGGCAGTCCCTAACTTCAAGCTTGTTATGCTCGGTCGTTTTCGACGTGAAGAACCGTATGCAAAACAGCTGCGATCGATTCTCATACAAAACCAACTTTACCGGCGGACCAAATGGCTGGGGCTCCGCTTCAATATTCAGGATTTCATGACGGCGTTCGATCTTTGCGTCGTACCTTCGATTGAAGAGCCTTTGGGATTGGTCGCCATCGAATCGATGGCGGGCGGAACTCCCGTTGTTTCCACCAACGTCGGCGGCTTGCCCGAAATAGTGCAACACGAATCGAATGGACTGCTCGTCGAACCTCATGACGCAGATGCGCTTGCAAACGCAATTATCAGAATGGCTCGTGATCACGAACTGCGGAGCCAGTTAGGTGAAAACGGGAAGCGGATGGTGTTTGAGCGTTTCGACCCCGTTGCGCTAACCAACAAAGTCGTCGCCGTCTATGAGCGGGCATTATCAACGAAACGCGCCGCCTGATCACAGTAGCCGAGTCTGTCCCAGACTCGTTTCATTCCGCCGCGGCGGATTGACCTATAGTCAGTCGACGGGCCTGTCCCATACCCGTGACTGCCTGGGACAGGCAGTCGTACAGTGTTTTCGGCGAAGCGAACGACGACTCAACCATAACCCACAGCCGCTCCCCCGCAAAACTTGGTATGTTACGGTCAGCAAATCCATTCATTGACTCAACCTTGTTTCATATTAACTGGCCATGGCCACATCCGACGGCGAAGATCTTCGTAAGCAGCCGACGTTCGCGTTAAAAGACGCCGAATTTATTGCTCAAAAACACTACGGTATCGAAGGAAAAGCAACCGCGCTCCCCAGCGAACGGGATCAGAATTTTCAAATCGACTCGGCTGCGCGACGCTATGTATTGAAGATCGCCAACCCCGAAACAGACGTCGCAATCCTGGAACTCGAAAACCAGGCTATCCGATTGGCCGAAGCTGTAGACGGCCTCAATAGCGCGCCTTTGTTCAAATCGCTTGACGGTCAGACAATCATTCAACTTGGCGACGGAAAAGATGAAACCTGGTACGTTCGTTGCCTCGGTTATGTGCCGGGGACCCCGTTGGCAAAAATCTCCGATCCGACATCCGCTTTGCTGGAACAAGTCGGCGGCACACTGGCCAGACTGGATCAAGCGCTGACGGCGCTGAATCATAGCCCAGCCGCCAAACGAAATCTGAAATGGGACCTGTCACTTGCTCCCAAAATCGTCGGCCAGTCGATCCCCAAGATTGCTGAACCTGAACCGCAGGCGTTGTTGCAAACCCATCTCGATCGTTTTTACGAAATTGAGTCACGCGTAGCAGAGTTACCCGAATCAGTGATTCATAACGACCCGAATGATCACAACATTCTGATTGATGCTGAAAACGAGTTACCGACCATTGGTTTGATCGACTTTGGCGACATGGTTTTTTCGAAGTCGATTAATGACCTCGCCATTTGTCTCGCTTACGCCATCCTCAACAAACCCGATCCTCTCAAGGCCGCTTGTGCCGTCGTCGCAGGTTACAACCGGGTTCGGCGTATTTCTGAACCGGAGTTGTCGGTATTATACCAGCTGATGTGCATGCGACTGGCACAAAGCGTTTGTATTGCCAACGAGCAGAAGCTCTTGCAACCCGAAAATGAATACTTGGCGGTCACGGAACGGCCAGCCTGGACCATGCTGGAACACCTTGCGACCATTGAACCCGCCTCCGCACGCATGCAGTTTTCCGACGCTTGCTATGCCCATTCTCAAGATCCGGATGACGCCATCCCCGCGGACGGAAGTGGATCCTTAAATTTAAAACAGATTCTCGATTTACGAATCAGACTTCTCAGCCCATCGCTCAGCTTATCGTACGACCGTCCATTGCATATCGTCAGAGGCCGGGGGCAATACCTGTTTGATACGTCCGACCTGACTTACCTCGATTGCGTTAACAACGTCTGCCACGTTGGACATTGTCATCCCAAAGTCATCGAAGCCGCAACGCAACAGATGGGCCGCCTGAATACAAACACACGTTATTTGCACGAAAACATCGTTCAGCTGGCTGAAAAGTTAACTGCAACGTTGCCTGAACCGCTAGAGGTATGTTTCTTTGTCAATTCGGGAAGCGAAGCAAACGATCTTGCCTTGCGTTTGGCTCGAAACTACACACGCAATCAAGACGTTGTCGTGATCGATCATGCCTACCACGGACACGTTTCTTCATTGATCGAGATCAGTCCATACAAATTTAATCACGCTGGCGGATCCGGCAAACCAGACCACGTGCACGTCGTTCCGATTCCGGACGGATTTCGAGGCGCCTTCAAAACGGACGACCCGGAATGCGGAATCAAATACGCCCAGGCTGCGCGTTCGGTGATCGAGTCAGCGCTTGCAGAAGGTCGTCGAATCGGTGCTTTTTTTGCCGAGTCCCTGTTAGGCTGTGGAGGACAAGTCCCCCTGCCATCGGGCTACTTAAGCGAACTTTATCCGTTTATCCGAGAACGGGGTGGTGTGTGTGTCGCCGACGAAGTTCAAGTCGGATTTGGACGGGTAGGAACTCATTTTTGGGGTTTTCAACAACAAGACGTCGTTCCCGAGATTGTGACGATGGGCAAACCCATGGGAAACGGACATCCTTTAGGCGCCGTGGTGACCACCCGAGAAATCGCCAACGCCTTCAACAATGGGATGGAATATTTCAATACCTTTGGCGGCAATCCCGTTTCCTGCGCGATTGGGTGTGCAGTCCTGGATGTGATCGAGAAAGAGGAATTGCAGGAGCATGCGAAGGAGTTGGGGGATTGGCTGATCAAGCATCTGCGAAAGCTGGCCGAAAAACACACCCTCATCGGCGACGTTCGTGGAAGCGGGCTCTTTCTAGGTATCGAACTTGTGACCGACCGCCAGACTCTCGAACCGGCGACTGACGTGGCGAAGGCCGTCATCAACCAAATGCGCGAACATTGCATTCTTTTGAGCACCGACGGGCCTCACGAAAACGTGATCAAATTCAAGCCGCCGATGGTCTTCACGAAAGCCGATGCGGAACGACTCGTGATGGTATTGGATCAAGTTTTGAAAAACGAGGTATGAATATCGGAGAAATCGATCTTCATTCCGGTGAATCGACATTTCGGTTTTCCTCGACGTACGCAGACTAACACAATCATCGAATGTTGCGGAGCTTTGGAATGAAGCCGACAAAAGGCATAAAGTATCTGAACAAATCAGCGAGGACCGTGCCGAGAGGTTAGGCTGCGTGTCCGACCGTTATCCCGCTTGGCACACGTGATGAAATGGCGATGCGAACAATGTGGTGAAGAGCACGAAGCTCAATTTGACCAATGCTGGAGTTGCGTTGAAATGCCCGTTTCCAATTCGAAACCAAAACGATTTTCAAAGTGGGTGACACGGCACTCACTCTTGTTCGCCAAGCTGTTCGCATGTTTGGCAAGCGGCTCCATTGGATACGGAATTTCATTCGGTCCGTCGGGCGAATTATTCAACCTATTCTCGATGCTCTTCTTGGTGTCTTTAATTGCTTGTTGCCGAAGATCGGATGGATTGCTCCCTCCATCATCATTGGTTTCTGTCTTGGCCCTTTTTTTCTGGCACAATCAATCAATGGCAGCGGCGCTCAAGATATAAATGGTGCAATCATTGGCGCTGTTTTTGGATTGGTATTTGGCGTTGTCATGGAAATCGGGTTTCTTGTAGGCCCGAAGGGCCGGCCCCATGCAAGCCCAGGGCATCGCCCTGGGAAATGTTCGAATAACGACATCAAGCCCCGAACGGGGCGGCCCTAAACAGCGCCTAGGAACGACCCATTGGGCCTTGACGTGGTGATGGGTAATTCGGTTTCCCAGGCCGTTGGCGCCGTTGGCCTGGGCTGACATAGGATCGCTCCGTTGGAGCTGACGTAAAAAACATTCTAAAGTAAGTGCCACTGGAATAGCGCCTTAAGAATCGGAAAGTTTTTGGCCCAGTTGATTTTTCCTTAAGCGAATTTTGGTTTGGCTTCATAGGAAGCGGCATAAAATGTTGTCTATTGATGTTCAAAATCTTGAATATTCGTTGAGTTGAATACAATGCCAACATGAGCGAGGTGACCAAAAAACCGAAACGCCGTTGGCTGCGATTCAGCCTCCGGTCGTTCTTAATCGTGGTTATTTTTCTGTCTGCGTGGATTGGCTGGAATATGTATCGAGTGGAACGTCAACGAGATGCGGTCCGATGGGTAAGAATGAATGGCGGAGTGGCTTACTACGACTATCAAATTGATTCGGAAGGCTACTTTTTGCATGATGATCAGCCACCGGTACCAAACTGGCTGCTGAACATTCTCGACGTCAATTATTTCTCAAGCGTTGTCGAGGTAAACAATTCTGATGCTGGCCAGATCACCGACTTAACACCTTTGGCTGATCTAGAGAATCTTGAAAGGTTGCATCTTTCCGGAACCCAAGTCAGCGATTTAACACCATTAACTGGTCTCACGAATCTTGAATCGTTGATTCTTCGCGGAACCCAAGTCAGCGATTTGCAACCGTTGGCTGGTCTAAAGAAGTTAAACTGGTTGCTTCTTGAACGCACCCACGTCAGCAGTTTGAAACCATTGTCCGATCTAAAGAACCTCAAACAGTTGTGGCTTTTTAACGACAGCCAAGTCGACCAGAAGGAAATCGAAGAATTGCAACAAGCTTTGCCGAAGTGTGATATCAGATTTTGATAAGCAGCCGTGCGCACCAAGGGCGGATCAACCGTTCGGTCAAATAACAAAATGAATGAGTTGACCAAACAGCCGAAACGCCGATGGTTGCGATTTAGTCTGCGGGCGTTTTTTTTTGACCACCAAAGTCACCCAAGACGCTTCCGTCGGGCTTGCCCCGGACGGCGCAACAATTGACAGGCCACCAAACGATGCCGGGAAAAATTGGCTCTCCGTTGCCGGCTTGTCCCGGTGGAAGCGACGACTCTTCGCGCCTCATTCAACAGGTTCTGGCGATTTTTTTAGATCGCAAAACACAACGATCCAAAACGGACGACACATCTCGGTCGACGATTCAGCGTACTTGGATTCGGGTGAGTGCATCGGAAGCATCGCGAGCAACGTCGATATTGGCGTGACCGCCGGCAATTGCAGTTAAGACTTCAACCGATTTAAGACTGCCGATTAGCTCCAAAGCAAAAACGGATCGATGCAGACGCCGCAGTTGATCGAAATTAATCTTTGGTCGCATGATCGGCTGTCGCAAAATCAAAGTGATCCGATATTT
This sequence comes from Planctomycetaceae bacterium, assembly GCA_024638965.1. Taxonomy (GTDB): domain Bacteria; phylum Planctomycetota; class Planctomycetia; order Pirellulales; family Pirellulaceae; genus Mariniblastus. The sequence continues at coordinate 8,332 of JAHEJI010000062.1, read as the reverse complement.
GACTTCAGTCGAAGGTGCATCGATCAAAGCTTCATGAAGCAGAGGGTCGGCAATGCCTCTGGCAGCAAGCAATTTCTGCGTTGCCGCTTCGCGAATCTTGTATTTAGGACTGTCAAGCTCCGCGATCCATTTTTTGATTTCATCATGACTGTTACCCTGCAACTCCACACCTATTTTGCTCGAGATATGCTCAACGAATTGGTCGCCATTTTGAACAATCGCCTGAACGGCCATGAACGACTGCGCGGGAAAATTACTTCCCAGTTCTTTCCAAATCACTTCAAACGAATCGAACGCTTTCGGAATCTCCCGGTCTGGAAATAGTTGCGAGTTAAGATCCCACACGAGCACGGAGCTGTCATTGATTCCCGATGCACCGGTCGCCAAGGTCAAATCCAACGGTGAGAATGCCGAAGAATTGACGTTGGCCTGGTGGCCCTGAAAATGAGCTACCGGTTCTCGAGTCAGGATATCCCAAACCACTGACGTGTTGTCCCAGCTGGTTGAAACCAAAAATCGCCCGTCTGCGGAAAATGACAACGACTGAACGGTTTGCTTTTGTTTGGCCAGCACAAACTTCTCGTTGTGCGGGTCTCTCAGATCCCAGAGCCGGATCTTCGGATCTCGCGAGTAACTGGCCGCGATCCACAGACCGTTTTGTGAAATCGAGATTTTCTTGATCTCTTCCGTCGGTCCATCGAGAATCGTTCGCGACTTATTTTCCAAATCCAGAATTTGCACTTGATTGAGTCGGTTATTCAACACCGTCGAGACGACAACCAGCCGGCCGTTTCGTGACATCGCATGCCGCCGTTCGTTGTTTTGGCTTCGCCATTTCACGGAATCTACTTTTTCACCGCCTGGAAACGTGTAAGTTTCCACATGTTTTTCCGTTAGACAAATGACTCGGTTGCCGTTTGCTGAAAAATAAGCAAGCGACGCATTTGAGCCGAATTCCGACTCCAGTTTGCCCGTTTGCGTGTTCCAGACTTTGACTTTCTCGTCTTCGACGGCAGCGGTTGTCAGAAAAAACTTTGATTCGGGTGAAAAATCGATACAGTTGATCCGGCCATCGCCGCCCTCGAGCTGACAGAGCTGCTTTCGCGTTGCAACGTTGTATATCGTGACAAAGTTTTCCCGATTGCGTGTCGCCAGGAATTTCGAATCAGGCGAGTAGGCCAAATGGTAGAAGCCGTTGTTGCCAGAAGACGGCCCAACCTCGCCAATTCGCCAAATGGCTCCGCTCGGCAATTCATCTTGTTTGACCGCTGGGCGTTGAGATTCATCGCCAACCTCTTGCCACGCCAAGAGTTGGCCGCAGGCAAAAATAACTGAAAGACAGATTAGGTTGGCTGTTTTGATCAAGGTCGATCCTTAAATGATTTACCCACATTTTAGCAGCTCAACAGAATTGCAGGATACTATCATCTCCCGAGCATTGTCCAATGTTTCCTTTCCCGTAAAAACCATTAAAATTATTGGCAGACATCAAATCCTTGGAACTTGCCGGTTGTTTAACTCGTCGGACTTGATGTTGCCTCATTGGACAGTTAGCCGCCTATGAAATTCCAGCTATTCAAATCGAGATTTTTACTGATCCTGATCGGACTAAGTCTCGGTTATCTCGCCAGATTGGTGTTCGGTCCGCCAAGTTCTGAAATTGAGGATCAAAACCGATTTGAGCGGCCGTTACCGGCCAAGAATACAAACGAACTGGAGCGAGACAAATTTGAATTGCCGCTCGATGAGGAAAACGAACAAGGACTTGTTCCGCCGATTCGGCTACCTGGACAAATGCCGCTTTTACAAGTGACGAGCGATACGCGACTGGAGCCTGGGATTCACAACGTTGCGACCGCATTTGAACACGATAGCAATGCCGAGTTCGAGCCGCATGGTGATTTGATCTGTGCATCGGGTTGCGCTGCCAGCCGTCATCCAACCGAAGAGTTGTCGACAAGCCATTTCAAAGATCTACTCGCCGAGTTCGCAAATCAACCTTTAGATGAATCGAGCCCGGCGCTCGAAGAATTACTTTACTACGGTCCGCAATCGAAATCCCTGATTGAATCGGAAGGGTTTGGTCAACTTGGTAAAAAACGAGCCGCACTGCTTTGGGAACAACTAAAATTCACTCACGCCCGGGTTTCGATTCGAGTTGTCGACGAACAAGGAGATTTGCGGACGTGGCTGGAGCCGACGCGCGTTCCTTTTGATCGCCGCCATGTCTTTGAAATGAAAACGAACAACCTGCAACCGTTGGTAACGAGCGGAACGGTCAAGCGAGTTGGTTTGAATTACCTGTGGGTCCGGTTGTGACTGGAAGGCGTCCACTTTGTGGCAGGTCCGTGGTTCACGGTTCAAAAAAGCGGAGATGCCTGGCAACGGCTGGAACATATCTGGATCAGCAACGGCCAACAAGATTGTGAGGGGCACGTAGAAATCAAAGTCGAAATGGAGGCTGTTGATGAAACTTCCTAAACTCAAATCACTGACTTTCGTAACTGTCATGCTACTGGTCATGTTCTTATGTCACATCGTTCCAGCAGATCCTTGTGGAATGGTACCTCCCATCTATACCGGTCCGGGCTCCGCCATTGCTCGAACCGGATTGCAGCAGACGTACGTGTTCTTTGATCGAGACGTTGAATCGTTCGTAATCCGGCCAGGCTTCACTGGAAAAGTCGACAACTTTGGAATGTTGATTCCTTTTCCAACCCCTCCCGCGATCCGAAAAGTTCCAGACAACGTTTTTCTCCAAATTAAAAACGCGATCGATCCGCCGGAGGTCGTCGTTGATTTGAGACCTGTTCGAATGTTGGCGCCCGCTGGTGGTGGCGGCGGTGGTTTCGGCGGGGTGGCCGAAGGTGCAATGGTGGAAGAGAAAGAGGAAGACCGACTCGAAGTACTTAACGAAGAAGCAGTTGGGATGTACGAAGTCGCCGTGCTGTCTGCCGGTAGTGCCAAAGCGCTCAAAAAATGGATGGACGAAAACAAGTTTCAATACCCAACGGGCATGGACAAAGTCACCAACGAATACGTCAAGCTTGGTTGGTGCTTCGTTGCCGTGAAAACCAAAGTCAGCCAAAAGTCGTCCGCCGAACCAAAACCGGGTCAACGCCAAGTCAATCCAGGAATGCCCGCCGGAGCATCGTTTGACGGCGCGGTCCAGGGTCTTGGCTTTCGTTTCCAAACAAAAGATCTTGTGGTGCCCATGCGACTATCAGCCTTTAACGAAGGTGAAATGCGAAACGTCGTGTATCTGTTGACCCGTGGCGCCAAAAAAATCCGCTCGATCCCGGAAGAGTATGTCGTCCGGCAGCTCGGAGGCCGAGAGCTGATTAAGAATTTGAACGGACCTCTTCCTTTGCGAATTATCGGCGGTACGGAGAAAAACATTCCCGAGTCCCGACGGAAGGCCATCGACTTGCAGCGAGATCCGACCCGATTCAATGGCGTAGCGAAGTCACTGTTTGCTTCCGATCTCTACGCGTCAAAAATGTTCGCCCAGAATCGAGACTCGCTGTCGCTGGCTCACGAAAAGCACGAAAAGGAACTCTTGAAAGTTGGTGAACATTTTGGGCTTCGTGGCCCCGACTACGACTCGTTGCTGGAAAGTAAATCGAATGACCAATCAAAACATTTGTTTGACGACATCTCTGGTGAACTCGCCAAAATGACACTGACGGTTGTGGATGGCGACTTTCCGCGGGAGGTTGTTGCGAATGAGAATCTGAGCTTTGACGGTTTTCGGATGGCGAGAGCGCGCAACTCAGCCAAGTTTTACGACGCGAAAATTCATGGGCCGGCCCCGGAAAAAACGGGAATCCGAATTAGTGCCGTCGACCCATGGCGACAGCTAGAAAAGATAGTAGATCCGATATCCCGACCCGCAATCGCGGCCATTGGAGTGTTAGGATTTGCTTTCCTATTGCTCCCCCTCTCATCATTAAGACGTACCAAAATCAAAGATAACGGTTGAGGAAAACATGTTGACTCTGAAATACAAATTCCGTGCACTCGTCATCATGGCGATCCTGGCATTCGTCGGCACCATCGTATCCGAGTCGGCCAAGGCAGACCCCTGTGGGATGGTGCCTCCGATTTACGTCGGGCCCGGATCGCCGATCACCAGAATCGGTTTGCAAAAAACGTATGTGTTTCATAAGGACGGCGTCGAAACGTTTGTCATTCGACCCGGCTTTACGGGAAATGTTGACAACTTTGGCATGTTGATCCCGTTTCCGACTCCGCCCGAACTTCGCAAAGTTCCGGACAATGTCTTCGAGCAAATTACGCATGCGATCGATCCACCTGAGGTCGTTGTTGACTTGCGTTGGAACCGCCGACGAGCTGGCCTGGCAATGCCAATGTCAGCAATGAAAGAAGCGGCGATGGATTTGGAGACAGATGACGGCGTGCAAGTCCTCAAAGAAGAAGCGGTTGGGATGTATGAAGTTGCTGTGTTGGCTGCCGGAAGCGCAGAATCGCTCAAAAAGTGGATGGACAAGAAGGGTTATCAATATCCCAATGGCATGAACAAAGTCACCGACGAGTACATCCAGCTCGGTTGGTGTTTCGTGGCTGTTAAAACCAAAGTCGGAAAAAAATCTGACGCCAATCCCCGTCCGGGACGCCGCCAGGCGAGACCGCAAATGCCTGCAGGTGGAGTCTTTGACGGGCATGTTCAAGGCATGGGTTTCCGATTCAAATCCGAAAAACTGGTCGTGCCGATGAGACTGTCGGCCTTTAACGGGGATGATCTGCGAAACGTCGTCTACCTGTTGACCGACGGGCCTCGAAAAATCAGAGCCATTCCGGAAGAGTATGTGATGCGCCAGCTGAGCGGTCAGCAGCTTTATGACAACTTAACCCGACCGCTACCGCTTCGGATTATCGGCGGAACTGAAAAGGACATTCCTGAATACCGCCGCAAATCGCTTGTTCAAGAGCGGGATCCAGCGCCCAAAAATGGGATTGCGAAAGAACTATTTGCTTCTGATCTGCTTGCCGTTGCGACGGGAAACCTCTCGCTTGAACACGAAGAGATGGAGAAAGAACTCCTTCGAATCGGTGAACACTTTGGCCTTCGCGGTCCCGATGCAGATGCGATCAATGCTGCGTCATTAAAGAAAATGCGCGACCAAACCACGAAAGATGGATTGGAGTCGCTCAAGAGAATGACAATGACCGTGGTCGATGGTGACTTTCCTCGCGAGGTCATCCAGAATCAGAACTTGACGTTTGCAGAGTACAAGATGCCTCAATCTCGCAATTCACAGTTGAACTACGACTCAACCCGGTTTGGTGCGGGGGAGAAAAAAGAAGGCATCCTTAAATTAGGCGCGATCGATTGGCAAGATGTCGATCGCCAGATTGTGTCCGATCACCGAAAAGTACGCGTTGTCACCGGTTCGATTCTCGGATTGGCTTTGCTGGGATTGCTGGGCGCTTGTTTCAAACAACGTTCCTCGACCCTGTGTATCATTGCGCTCCTGATCGGAATGGGTTCCAGCGTTGCCGTTGCACAGGAAGATTCACTCAGTGACACCACGTCAAACGAAGAATTGATCAAGATGTTGGGCGATAGTCAAACCGCCGCATCTGCGATTGCTGCGATCGCAAAACGATCAAAACTTAATGATCGCAAGTACGATCAAATGGTACGATTAATGGTGGACGTCGCCAAAACGGATGGCGAGTTACCACGACGTGGATGGGCAATCGCGGCGCTCGCCGAAATAGGAGGTCAGAGCGTCGACGAAGAACTGCTCGACATTCATGCGAACGAGAGCGTCGATCTACTTGTTCGTACGTGGGCAGCCGCAGCGCGAGTCTCGATGACCCGTTCCACCAACGGACTGATCGAGAAAGCCAATCTAATCGGAAATTTTCCTGCACTGGGTCGTCCGATCGGGCTGCGGTTGGTTGAACGGATGACTGATGAAGGCGAAAAGGCCGATGTCGAAAAAATCCTGGGAGTTTCGCTTAAGGTTCCGCAGCTTCAATCTGCTCTGGCTCCCGCTGTTATCTCATTCGGCCCGGAGAAACTTTCGACGGTCATGATTCGCGCGGAAGATACAAATGTTCGCCGATTGGCGGCAGGCTACCTCGGTTCGATTGCGACTCAAGGAAGAAGCCCTGAGGTGGCTGAATTAGTTGAGACCGAGTTGAATTTTTTAACGGAAGCAAACAACGTCCCCTGGCAAGGTGGAGCCCTTTTTGTACCCAGCATTCAATGGGGAAAAGCAGACGCGCAAAAGCTGGTTGGCGCTTTGATTCGCTGGCACTTGTGGTGCGACATTCATAACAAGCCGCAAGAACAAACGCAAATCCATAACAACATCCGCAGCCTTGGGTTGGCGCGCGCTGCGGGCTACACATCTCCCGGCTGGAACAATGCAAGTACACCGGCCTGGCTAGCCGCTTGGGGAACCGCCGTCGGCAAACAGGAAATCGAGGCAATTCTCAGGGAACAAAACGTATTGAATCGTCGCAAATACTCCGACGTGCTTGATCAACTGAACTAACAGATTAATTGGACAACGTCACTTTTGACGGGGTGTTGGCCATAAATATACAGGAAAATCGGTTAACCGCGTGGGCATCGCCCCGCGCGCGGCCCGATGGGCCAATAGCACTTACTTTAGGACCCAACCTCTCCCAAGTTTTGGGAGAGGTCGACGTCTCAGCGTCGGGTGAGGGTTGTTGATTCCGCAAGAAATCTTTTCGTTTCACTCTCCCGGACCCTCACGTGTCGCCGGAAGAGAGTATCGAGTCGCCGTAAATAAGTACCATTAATCGATGGGCACGGGGTTCAACGAGACAATGGCGATATCGAATTAGAAGGTTGAATTGAAACGAACGACTGGCCTTCATGCCGTCAAAACCGCTGTCGTGTTGACTGTCTTGACTGGCGGGTGAGTTCGGCTGCAGCAAACGATTTTTTCCCAATTTGCTCTCTGGACGCAAAAAACCGTTGGTTTTTGCTCTCACCCAACCCAGTCGTTCGATGAATTCTGCCATATCAGCGCCGCTTGGACCTGCCAATCTCGTTATAATAAAACGGCTTGAACGGAAACTGATTGAGGCGGCGAACGAATGCAACCAAATAAAAAATTGAATTTCGAGAATGATCCTCCTCATTCCGAGTTCCACCACGGCTTTGACAACTCGCATCCGCCGATCTCAGATCCGGATATTGATGAATCCGCCCAACCGAATTCGTCTCGTCAGGTGTTAAAAGAATCCACTTTCAAAGACGCCACCCTCAATTCGCCACTCAAAACGAAACGCGCGCCCGAAGCGACTCGATCGCAGGCAACTGCCCGTTTGTTTTGGATGTTGGCTACCGCCGCCGTTGTCATGGCAGTCTGGCGAATCGGGCCAAAAATTGTTGAGGAATACCAGTACGCATTGACCGCCGGAAAAGTCCGCGCTGAATATCGAAATGCGGTCGATCATCTGAAGGCCAAACCGCTGGAAAATGTTTCGAAGTCTTACCAACTGGTTGCCCAGCGAATTCGCCCGAGTGTTGTCAGCGTCACGACCATTCGACATGACGATGGCACACGCGGTCAGGGGTCGGGTGTCGTAATGTCTGAAGACGGTTACATCCTGACTAACGCTCATGTCGTCGAAAAAACCGAAGATATTGAAGTCGTGCTTTATGATCGCCACCGATACGCTGCGGATTTGATCGGCGTTGATATGGATAGCGACCTCGCTGTGATCAAAATTGATGCTCCCAATTTGATTCCGGCAGATTGGGGGGATAGCGAAGAGGTTCAAGTCGGTTCGATTGTGTGGGCCATCGGAAGTCCTTATGGATTGAATCAGACGGTGACCTCGGGAATTATCAGCGGCAAACACCGTCGTGACGAACAGTACCAAAACCGCGAACTCTTTCAAACGGACGCGGCAGTCAATCCAGGCAACAGCGGCGGACCGCTTGTGGACGCCACCGGCCAAGTGATCGGAATTAACACGTCGATTTATGGTGAAACGTTTCAAGGCATCAGCTTTGCCGTTCCCAGTGTGATCGCACGTTTCGTTTATCAACAGCTAGTCGATTACGGTCAAGTCACACGAGGCTTTTTGGGTGTTCTGCCTGACACCGTATTTCAGGATATCGCGCAGAAAATGAATCTTCCCAATCTAAATGGAGCCGTGATTACCCGCGTGAAACCCGGATACCCAGCCTACGAATACGGATTGCGAAACTACGATGTCATACTGGAATGGAATCATCAACCGATTACGGTGCACAGCATGTTGTATCGCTACGTCGAAATGACGCCGCCGAACGAGTCGGTGAGCGTCGTCATTGCCC
>JAHEJI010000240.1 GCA_024638965.1 Planctomycetaceae bacterium | reverse complement strand
ACCTTGCCACTTCGATCTGGAACGACGTTGCCTCACCCCGGAACGACCTTGCCGCGAAGCGAGATGACACGTGGCACCACACTGCCGTTTAATTCCGAAGGACCATCGTTGCCTTCGACAATACCCTTACGAGCACCGGGGCGACTGGAGTCTTTGCCCCCGATCCGCCGTGGAAACACGGTACCCGACGGTCCGTAAAAAAAGCTGCCGGATGGACTCGACAGCTTGTTGACGAAATGGAGGAGGACTATTCGGTGATGTCTTCCTTAACCTTCTGAACAAAATGAGGTGGTTTCCCCTCCGGACTAAGTTCTTTCGCACGTTTTTCTGCGGCTTTGCGTTGATTGAATTCATAAAGTGCAACCCGCTTCATCGCATGATTAAAGACCCCCCAGTAGACTTTTTTCCGAACATCGGCAGCCGCTTTTGCCCGAGTCTTTCGTTTGGTTTTTTTGGTTTTTTTGGTTTTTGCTTCTTTTGCCTCGGAAGTCTTCGCTGTTTTTTTCTTTACCGTCGTTTTTTTTGCCGCCTTTTTCTTAGGCGCTTTTTTCGCAGCAGTCTTTTTGGCGGCAGCCTTTTTCTTGGCCATAGTTGATCCATAAAATAACGATTAGGTCCATTTCGATGCGGTATTTCCGCAAACGTGTTCACGACCGCGAAATTGAAGCGATTATGATACTGTGATCCTCGCGAATTGACTACCAGACGACGAGTCCTGGGCAAATCGAATTTTGGGCGAACTGCCCTCGGGCGATCCGGATTTTCTTCTATCGATTAAAGCGGAATGGCACCGGGAGGCGGCGTTCCACCACCGTCTTTGACGTATTTTGCCCGTAACGCCGCGTACTGGTCGGGAGTGATAAGATTAACTTCAGATTGCGTCTGGACTGTATTCGGTCGAAGCTCCGGCGCAACTTTGTCGCTCATTTGCTCGAACAGGCTTTTCAAAAATGGTCGGCACCACCCACAGCCGGTTCCTGCTCCATGACATTCACTTAACTGTGTAACTCGGCGTGGTTTTTCGATTCGAATAAAGTTAACCACTTTTCTTTTAGAAACATGAAAACAAAGGCAAAGATGGTCGTCCATTTCCATTTGGATCTTTCGTTTACGTCAACTTGTCGAAACCAAAATCACACCACTTATACACCAAGCTAATGCCGAACGATTCCTCCACTCACTTTTTTATCCAAAAAATTTTGGTTTCGTTGGTAACATAAACGCCGATCAACTTTAGAATAATCGGATCAGCAAGAATAAGAATTTCCAGGAAATTCCCTCTCACCTTCCCGAGGATGGATCGCTCAAAAATCTTACCGCCTAATTAGCGACGCCAACGTTGGTGTCTGCGAAGAAGTCTGCAGCCTGCTGAACTGAAGAAGCAACAGTTTTCGTTATGAAACATCTGCTTGATTATCTGCCGAAGCTCAAAGACTGGGTCGTTAAAAAAGAACAGCCGGAGTTTCGCGCTCGTCAAATTCGCAAGTGGATTTGTGAAAATCGAGTTTTTGACTTTGCTCAAATGACCGACCTGCCCCAGGCTTTTCGAACCCAATTAACCAAACATTTCCATGTTGTTTCGACGCAGATCGTCAAGCATCAAATGAGTGCCGACGGTACCGAAAAACTACTGCTTCAATTATCCGATGGCGGCGTGATCGAATGCGTATTGCTGCGCGACGGAATCCGTAGAACGATTTGTGTCAGCAGCCAGGTCGGTTGTGCGATGGGCTGTGTCTTTTGTGCCAGCGGTTTGGACGGTTTGATGCGGAACCTGACCGCTGGCGAAATCATCGAGCAGATGTTGTTGCTTCAACAACTACTCCCCCACGACGAACGGCTAAGCCACATTGTCATGATGGGTATGGGTGAACCGCTGGCTAATCTCGACAACGTGATACGAGCCCTTGATTTTGCCAGTTCACCAGACGGTTTGGGGATAAGTGCGAGACGAATTACGATTTCCACGGTTGGCCTTCCGGCAGCCATTGTTCGATTGGCTCGTCAAAATTGTCGATATAATCTGGCCATTTCCCTGCACGCACCCAATGACAAACTCAGGACCCAAATTGTGCCGGTGAATGAAAAAATCGGTATCGATCAGATCATGTCAGCGGCGGACCTGTTTTTTGACATGACCGGCCGCCGGTTGACGTTTGAGTACGTATTACTGGCCGGCATTAACGACGAATTGCAACACGCCAATGAACTCGGAAAACTGCTGTCCAAGCGCAACGCCCTATTAAATGTGATCCCGTATAACCCTGTAGAAGGATTATCTTTTCAAACGCCATCTGCAAAATCAGTTCGCCTGTTTCGTGAATCACTCGAAAGAAATCATATCACGGTCAAATTCCGTCAACGCAAAGGGAATCAAATTAACGCGGCCTGCGGTCAACTTCGCCGCGATCAGCCGCAACTGGTTCAGTTGCCTGAAACGGCAACTTCAGAGACCATTTCCAAATAGTGTCTCTCTTCGCAATTCTCAACGACAATGCCTGCAGTCCGCAAAACTTTGAGGCTTACACGGTGTTTAACCATTCAACACGAGCCGTTAAACCAGTTCCATCGCTCGTTTTGGCGCTTGCTGGAGAGAAACCGTGTAACATACTGGGAGTAGAAGAACAAAAATTAGTGATAGCGGATTAAGTTGGAACAAGCTTGAACGTTAGCGACTCCTCACTTCAAAAAGTGCAAAAATATGAACTGCTCGATCCCGACGTGCGGTTGATGCTGAAAGTGCGCGAAGGTAACGCAGCGGCGTTCGAAAAATTAGTGGACAAATATCAAAACCGGCTGATAGGCGTTCTGGAACACCTGGTTCCCGGCCGTGGACAGGCAGAAGACCTGGCACAGGAAGTTTTCATGCGCGTCTATCGTGCCCGCGAGTCGTACGTGCCCGGCGCAAAGTTTTCTACCTGGTTATTTACGATCACACATAACGTTGCCAGCAACGCAATCCGAAAACTTTCCAGACGGAAAGAAGTGAACTTGTTGTCATCGCCGTCTGGCAGTATTTCGGTGCAGCCGCTCGACACCATGGCAAAAGATAAGAGTGGATTAATGCCGACCCATTTGGCTGACCTTAACGAAATGTCGGCCATCGTTCGTTCTGCCGTTCAAGCGTTGAACGAACGACAACGGATGGCATTGCTGCTATCAAAATTTGAAGGAATGAGCTACATCGAGATTGCCGAGACCATGCATCTGTCGACACAAGCAGTCAAAAGCCTCCTGTCCCGCGCGCGCACCAATTTACGGGACATCTTGGAACCGTATGTTATGTCAGGCCAATTGCCTCAGGGCGTTTTTGCCGAAGATCACGCTGATGATATCGACTGATTTGAACTGGTATTCATTATGACCGATCCAAAATCCAACAATAACAAATCGACACTGAACGAGTCTGCGGAACCGATTTCCCGGGACGTTGAAGAGTTGACATCGTATCTGGATGGAGAGTTGACGCCAGTTGAGATGCAGGCGGTCGAAGATCGTCTTGCCAAAGACGAACCCTATCGCAGCGAAATGCAGCGGTTACAAAAAGCCTGGGATATGCTTGATCAGCTCCCTCGCACTGACTCTTCGGCTCAATTCACCAGAAGCACAATTGAAATGGTTGTGCAGAACGCAAAATTTGAAGTTAAGAAAAAAAACAGCAGGATGCTTGGTTGGATTACGAAAGCCGCTTTGTTGGCGGGAATCCTGTGGGCCGCCTTCGTGTCAGGCCAATGGGTCACGCAATATATACAGTCCTCGCCTCAACGAGAACTCGTTCGCAATCTGCCATTGATTGAGAACGTTGACGTTTACGAAAAAGCGGACAACATCGAATTCCTGTCAAACCTGTCCAACATGGGACTGTTTGACGATGTTGAGACTCTGGAGATCGACCAAACGCTCGATGCGATCCCGGTTGACCAGACCGTCAATACGATTGAAGAGTTGCAACACCTCGATATCGAAAAGCTCAATGAACTTCGCAGAAAACGAAACATGTTTGAGCAGCTTGACGCTCAGGGTCGACAAGAACTGCGCGACTTTCATTACCAAGTATCCACCCACGAAAACTCGGAAGAACTTTCGTCGACGATGCGCCGCTACTACTCATGGTTGAAGACACTTCCGGACAAGGAACAGATTGATTTGTTGGATCTGCCCAGTGATCAGCGAATCGAGCGAACTCGAGAGCTGATCGAACAACATGCCAGTGATCTGTTCGGAAAAACGAGCGAGACCCAATTGCCTGAACAGGACGCTTCAACCGTTTACGAATGGATCAAGCTGACTCAGAACAAAAAATCTGAGGAACTACTTGCTCACTTTCGATCCAGCGAAATCCAGGAAAAATGGGCGAAGATGCAGTCGGCCAGCGGACGCAGGTACCGTCCCAGGCGAGATCGTCAAAGTTCAACTTCGGATCCTTCCGCGTTCGCGCGACAACGAATCTGGATCGTCGTGGCAAGTATTGACCCAGATTTCGTCGGAGATCTTGTTTTTCAAGAAATTGACGAACTGAAAAGTGGGCTTTCTCAAGAAGCGTTGGACATCTTCGAACGATACCAAGGTGAAGAACAAAGAAAACTGGTACTCAATTGGATCCGAACCGCAACTCAGGCAAAGCAGCATGTCAGCGATGCAATGCTCAGGCAATTCTATGACGAGGTCTTGTCGGCAGAAACTCGAGATGAATATGACAAGATGACGCCCGATTACCGTCGCCGTCGATTACGGATCGAATATGGCCGTTATCGTGATCGTCAATCCGATGAACCGCCAACTCAACGGTTTCCCAAAAACAGGCGAGATGAAAATACCCCGCCGAGTGCCCCGCCCGTTTCCGAGGGTACGTAGACACTTCGTTCGTTAAGCTGAATTAAGCGGAGCAAATTGGTTGACCGCCGCGATCTGAGTCCAAATAGTCACGATTTCTTCGGTTTCGAACCCAAAACGCTGTTTTGACGAAACTTGGCTCGACGAATAATCGTCTATAATAATGCTACGGTCCAAACAAGCAGGCAATTAACGAGCGGTCGCAACCAATGGCAAGTCAAGTTCGACAATCCACGATTCAAAATCCAACTCCGTCGGTTGCCGATCAACGATCCAAAAAAGTCCAGCAATACGTCAACCGCCAACTCGAAAAAACCCGCAAGCAAGTCAAAGCATTTGACTTGGTTGCCAGCGTGATCGGGTTGGTCGCTTTCGTTATTTTTTTCTTCCTTGCAGCCGCAATCGTCGACGCCTGGATATGGCCGATGGGAACCATCGCACGGTTCCTCGGACTTGGTGTGTTGATTTTTGGAATTCTCGGCTATTGCGGATTCTTTATTCTGCCATTGATTCTGCGACAGATTAATCCTGATTACGCTGCCAAAATGATTGAGGAATCAAAGCCGACTTTCAAAAACAGTCTGCTTAATTACCTGGCTTTACGGAAAGAACCAGAAAAGACGCGCCGCGCCGTATATGATGCGGTCGCCCGACAAGCGGCTCAGGACCTTTCCCAGGTTCCCGAAGACTCTACCGTTGATCGTTCTAACTTGATTCACGTTGGATTCATCCTGGTCGGAATCTCAATCGCTGCGGTTCTATATCTGATTCTTTCTCCCAAAAGTCCTTTACCAACGATCAGCCGAATCTTGTCGCCAGTCGCGAAGATTGCACAACCGTCCGTAGTGAAGATTTTGGACGTTACGCCTGGAGACACCGATGTCTTCTTCGGTGAACAGTTAACCGTCACTGCAAATGTAAAAGGAAGGCACGATACATCCGATGTGAAAACCATATTCTCGACAGATGATGGCGAAATCGTTGAACAACGTGTTCCGATGGTCTTCAACGAATCGCTTAATCGGTACCAGACGGTTCTCTCAACCGATGGAGTCGGTGTTCAGCAGCCTTTGACCTACCGCGTCGTTGCCGGTGATGGAACCTCGCCCGACTACCAGGTCACAGTTAGTCCGAATCCAACGATCAGTATTCAGTCAGTCGTGCTTACGCCCCCTGCATATACCAAAGTGGCCGAAAGAACCATCGAGGGCCAAGGCGACGTTCAGGCGCTCGAGGGCTCCCAGGTCAGGCTAAACGCCGTTGCCAACTTGCCCATCAAACTCGCGTATATCGAACTGTTGCAAGCAATCGACGATCAGAATTCCGCCGGTGGCGGTGATTTTCGGGTGACCCAAACCATCGAAATGGCTTCCGATGATCGGACTGCGTTCGGCGATTTTGTTGCGGTGCTCAACAATAAACGCGATAAACAGGTGTATACGCACTATCGAATCCAATTCATCAGCACGAAAGACGATCGCAACGAAAATCCGAATGTCTACCCGATTCGAATCACACCGGATTTGGCACCAGAAGTCGTCATTGTTAATCCGATCCAAAAAGAAATCGCGCTACCGATCAATGGGCAACTCGCGGTCGACATCCAGGCCACCGATCTCGATTTTGAAATCAGCTCGGTTGATCTGCATCTCGACCATCAGGGGACCCGCCTGCTGGATCGGGACTTGAAACTCAAAACGGTTCGCGGAAAACAACGGGTAACGGCACGACAAATCATCGACCCAGCTGCGATGAATTTCAAAGTCGGCGACAAGGCCGTATTTTTTGCGACGGCAGCCGATAATCGTACTTCAACATTTGGAAACCAGCTCGATCCTAACGTCTCCAGAACTGAAAACTACACGCTCGTCATAACGGAACCGCGGGAACAGATCGACGAGCCAGAAAAATCGGATTCCGATCAGGATGCAAAAGATCCCGACGATCCGCAGCAAAACGGCGAGCAACGAGCCCCCGAGAACGACTCGCAAGATCAACAACCGAACGAAAATGATCGCAAAGGCGAACAGGAGGGATCAGAAAAAAGTGGTAATGAATCATCCGGTGATGATTCGCAGTCCGAAAACGAGGAAGGCGATCAGCCTCGGGATCAGCAAGGTGAGAACGACGACCAACGCAATGACCAAGGTGAAAAAGAAGACTCGGGACAGGGCGAAGGAAGGAAAGAGCCTGGTGAAAACGAACAGACCGATTCAGAGCAAGGAGAAAGCGAAAGCAATAATTCTCAGCCTGGTGAGCAACAGGAAATGATGAGTGAAGGCAACGGCTCCGAAACAGAAAATGGCTCGCAGGGCCAAAGCCGTGGAGAAAACCGATCAGATGAAGGACAAGTAGGCGAAGGTGATGCCGAAAACTCAAACGAGGGGCAAGCGGGAGAAACCAGTGAAAGAGAAGACGGCGGAATCGATTCCGACGGCGAACGTGACGGTGGGCTAAACGAAGGCGATCAAGAACCGCTTTCCAGAGACGCGACCCAAGGTGAAATATTTGACCGACTTCAAGAATTGCTGGACGAGGACAAACAAAACCAACAAAACGAAGATCAACAAGGTGAAGACCAACAAGGTGAAGACCAACAAGGTGAAGACCAACAAGGTGAAGATCAACAAGCCGAAGATCGGCAAGGTGAACGCCAACAATCCGAAGATCAACAATCCGAAGATCAACAAGCCGAAGATCGGCAAGGTGAAGGCCAACAAAGCGAAGATCAGCAAGGTGAAGGCCAACAAAGCGAAGGTCAGCAAGGTGAAGGTCAGCAAGGCGAAGGGCAACAAGGTGAAGGCCAACAAGGTGAAGGCCAACAAGGTGAAGGCCAACAAGGTGAAGGCCAGCAAGGCGAAGGCCAGCAAGGCGAAGGCCAGCAAGGCGAAGGCCAGCAAGGCGAAGGCCAGCAAGGCGAAGGTCAGCAAGGCGAAGGTCAGCAAGGCGAAGGCCA
>JAHEJI010000002.1 GCA_024638965.1 Planctomycetaceae bacterium | reverse complement strand
GATTTGTAAACTCATAGACGGTGTTGTCGCTGTTTGGCTGACTGATGAAGGGCATGCCTACATAAGCCTGGGTTGTGAAGTTAAACATGCGCAGCTGGATGAACGCCGCATCATTGCCGAACTCGGGGCCGCCGACAAGCCGCAGTGTCACGTCAGTCCCACCAACAATGGGATTCGTAGTACCTTCGAAAGTAACCGCGACCGGAGGCGGTGAAAACGCCGCGGCGAAGGTTGTGCTCTGAAGGGTCCAGATCGCGCTGTCCTCATCGCAAATATCCGCCGAGCTTCCGCTGGAGTTCGCGCCGGCTGTCACCGTCGCCGTGTCGGGGCAGATCGCGATGGCAGGTGGCTGAGGCGAAATCGCCAACTTAAATTCGTAAAGGTCGGTGTCTGGTGGAAGTTCCAAATACGTATTGATTGTCGTGAATACGCCCGTCGTCTTGTCAAACGTTCCGTACAATCCGTCTCCGTTAATGTCAAGGAGCGATCCGTACAGTTCATCCGTATCCGGATCAACATCCAGACCTTGAATGAAGTTCGCGTCGAAATCTGCGGGACCAAAGCTAAGGAAAGTCGAGACACCCGTGGTCTTGTCAGTCCGATAAAGCGCGTCGTCGCCTACGGTCCAGATGTACAAGTCACCACTGTTATCGCACGCAAGTTCGATAATGGTGTCAGGTTCATTGCCAAGCGGTTCACCGACAAAATCAGCGACATATGCCGTGACACCGGTGGTTGGGTTCAGCGTATACAACGATACGGGAGTGGCCGCATAAAACGTACCGGTCGTTGGATCACAGGTAACACCGACCACCGTGTCCAATGGGCTAAGATCACCGGTCAATGTCGCCCCAGCCGTATAGACGCCGTTTGTCGTGTCCATCGTGCCGACTTGTCTGCCCCCACTATCAACGACCACCAGTGTGCCGGTTTCATTAAAGTCCATCGCATACAGATGCGTCGCAGTCGGCTGAGGCGACTCAACGATGCCACCGCCCGGATTGCCAATGTCAAATGTCAACCAGCGATCAAGATAAAAATCCATTTGATAGCAGGTGCCGCCAAAATTCGCGATTGGACCACCAACCCCCCGGGTGTCCGTAAGCGGATATGCGCTGTGTAGCAGGATCGAAGTAAACGCACCCGTGGTTGTGTTCCAAGTGCCGTAGTTTCCAATTCCACCGCCGTTATATACATCACCGTATAGAATTCCGGTATCAGGATCAAAGTCCATTCCATTGTTCGAGAAGTTGGGATTGCCAGGACCAGGGTAAACGCCGAGGGCTGTCACATCGCCGTTCGACTCATCGAGACTCCATAGAGTATCTAACGTGACGTCAAAGGCGTAAAAGTTGCCTGAACCGTCAGCAGCAAGCCCAAAGACGTCAGGGACGGCAGCACCACCCGCGGTATTGGTGAATTGAGCTGCAACCAGGACGCAAGTTGCGGTCGAGAGGTCCATCATCCACAAGCCGTAGCCATCACTGATCCAAGCGACGTCAGAGCCGTCAATCGTCATGGCTTGCACGAATGCATTTAAAGGACTGCTACCTGGAATGTCACCATTTAAGGTTGCAACCGTCGTGAAATCACCCGTAATCGGGTTAATCGTTCCCAGAATACCCAGAAAGACGTCGACGCCGAACAGCGTTCCCGATGAATCTGCATCCATTGCCATCACGTCGGACTCTTCTTCAACGGTTGGTGGCTGTAGTGTCCCTCCCAAAAACGTCCAATCCAGCAACGGGTCGTTTGCCGTGTGCGAATACAGCCCAGTGTCCGTCCCTCGAATGTCGAATTGGAAAGACGTACCCTGTGCAAACGTTGAAATTGGCAACGACAACAACAAGGTTGCCACTACCGACAATAACCAGAATTTTCTAGTCATTACTTCTCCCCCTTTTCAATAATAAACAATGTAAATTACTTAAGAAGTATTCGAGAATCAATTGATCAAGTGGGTTTGATTTTCAGGCGAGACTACTCATTTGAAGCACTTGACGCGAAGGTTGCCGGAGGTCAGACATACGCTGCCACAGTCCTAACGACGCCTTGGTCACCATAAGGCAACCCAACGATGGCGATATTTCCGTCGATGCAACCGACTTGCCAATTTTAATCTGAATTGCGAGGGAAGTCGAATCGACACTTTCAAGGGCAGATAATCCGCCATGCGCACTGCCCAAAAACAGTTCAGAAAACGAGGCAATACGGGGCGTTTGCCCAAACAAAATGGCGCGACCACAGCGAGCCACGGAAACGGGATCGGGTCAATCATTCCATTAGACGGCCGTGCGAACGGACTCGTTGGTGACCTGCAGATTCACTTACTAACCCGGATACGCGATTGAGTTCCTCGGTGAAGCGCGTATGATAAGCGGCGATTCCTTGCACCTGGGAGTAATGCAGATCGTTATGACAGTCGACGAATTCATGGTAGGGGTTATCGCAAAAAACCCGCACGAACCAGTCTTCCACCAGGCCGTTCACGAGGTCGTCGAGTCCGTTGTCCCGATCCTCGATGCACATCCCGCGCTGCGCAACGCCAGAATTTTCCAGCGATTCGTGGAACCCGAGCGGGTCATCATCTTCCGTGTTCCCTGGGTGGACGACCACGGACAGGTGCAAGTCAATCGTGGATTCCGTATCGAGATGAACAGCGCCATCGGTCCTTACAAGGGTGGGCTGCGCTTCCACCCGACCGTAAAGCTCGGCATCTTGAAGTTCCTGGCCTTTGAACAGACATTTAAGAACGCGCTCACCACATTGCCTTTGGGCAGCGGCAAGGGCGGGTCGGACTTCGATCCCAAGGGCAAAAGTGATATGGAAGTCATGCGATTTTGCCAGTCGTTCATGACAGAACTGTTCCGCCACATCGGAGACCGCACCGACGTTCCCGCCGGCGATATCGGCGTGGGTGGCCGCGAAATAGGATTCCTATTTGGCCAATACAAAAGGATCGCCAACGAATTCTCCGGAATCTTGACTGGCAAGGGACTGGACTGGGGCGGTAGTCTCATCCGACCGGAGGCGACGGGTTACGGAGCGGTCTACTTCGCCGACGAGATGTTAAAAACGCGGGGCGATAGCATCCGCGGTAAAACCTGCCTCGTTTCCGGGTCGGGTAACGTGGCGCAGTACACCATTGAAAACATTAACCGGCTCGGGGGTCGTGTGGTTACGTTGTCGGATTCTGATGGCTTCATCTACGACAAAGATGGAATCGGGCCGGACAAGGTCGAATGGGTCAAGCAGCTCAAAAACGTGCAACGTGGTCGCATCTGGGAATATGCGGAACATTTTGGTTGCGACTACTATAAGGGCCAACGTCCGTGGGCAGTCGAGGGTGCACAATGCGCTTTTCCCAGCGCATCAGAGAACGAAATCGACCTGCAGGATGCCAAACGCCTGACCGCCAACGGCGTGTACGTCGTGTGCGAGGGTGCAAACATGCCGACCGTGCCGGACGGCGCCAAGCATTTCACCCAAGTTGGCATCCTGTACGGCCCCGGCAAGGCCGCCAACGCGGGGGGCGTAGCCACCAGTGGTTTGGAAATGTCCCAAAACGCTGGCCACGCTACTTGGACCCGCGAAGAAGTCGACCATCAACTATTGAACATCATGGTCAACATTCACCGCAACTGCCTCGAGACTGCCGAAGCGTACGGCTGCCCCGGAAACTATGTCAATGGGGCCAATATCGCAGGCTTTCTTAAAGTGGCCCGAGCGATGTTGGACCAAGGCGTCGTGTGACAAGGAGAAGACAATGAACCGCAAACGCGTGGGCTATTTCGAAGGCACCGATTCAGCAGTGCTGACAAGCCTCATCTGTGACGGGTACGACACGATCCCCATTTCAAATGGGGTTGATAACCACGGGCATTTCGTCCGCCTGCTCAACGAGGACACGAAAGTCGACGTCCTGATGGGTTACCTTCACAAGATCTACGCTCCGGAAGGTGATGAAACGCAGGCCGAGGATATGTTTCATGTTTGCCAGACGTATCAAATCCAGTTCCTGGTGATCGTACCCCGCGAACTTCACCACTGCGCTCACAAAAAATTTAAAACGTGTCCCGAAGTGGTGCATTTTGTCGATCCGTCCGACGTGCTCGATACAGCGCGAAAGATGCTCAAGGCGGAACGGATTGTTTAATTCAACCATTCTTGCGTTTAAAGGCAAGCCGAAGGCGACTGCGTCGATAACAGTTTTCGTTCAACGGCAAGCCGCGACTGCGTCGATAATCGTTTTCGTTTAACGGCAAGCCGCAGGCGACTGCGTCGTCCACTCCAGCAACTCGTTAAGGTCAGCGCTCATTTGTTCTTGTTGTGCCATCAATTAACGAGCCCGTTCCAGTCAAGCCAGGCTGCGGGGTGAGACGCTTCCGTTGGGCTTGTTCCAATCCACTTAAGCGAACGGAGGTCTCCCGCTTACCACGAAACAATGGCCTTCGATCGACCCGATGGGTGGTTGGGAGACCAACCTACAACTTGGGACCAACCCACAACATGGAGCCTGGTAAATTGTAACGATTGGATAAAATCTGAAGATTGTATGGATTGCCTTCCCCTATTTTGACGATGACTATCAAATCTGGATGTGTTGAATCAGAATATTCGGGTCCTTGATTGAAGGTGAATGGGGTGTTGCATTTAGATGGCTCAACTGCGAGATGGTTGCTCATCGTAATAGCTAGCTTGGGATTGTCACCCCTCCTTTCGTGGAGCAACGTAGCAAATGCCCAAACGCGTTCCAACGACTATTCATTGCCTGTTTACACAGCTCGAGCTCAAGATGACGGGCAAGCAGGTTCAGCGACTGCCAATGGAGAACAGGGCGAGAACGATCAACGAGAAGTGGGCCAAGACAATCGAAATGATGCGGGCGAACCATCTGAAAGCTCGTATGAATTTGAAGAATGCCTGGAACCGGATGAATCCCGTAAACTTGAGGTGAAGTTTGGCGAAGGCTTTTCTCTGGTTAGTGAAGACGAGGAGTTTGAACTTACGTTTCACATTCTGAATCAAGTTGATTACAAAGCATTTTCGCCGAGTGACCAGGATCCAGCAGCGATCGACGGCGTCTATATTCCGCGAATGAGGATTTATTTCGAAGGCAAGCTTACTGAACCTTTTCGCTACGAAGTTTCTCTTCAACGAAGCGTCGAGGGTGCCTTCGATCTGCTCGATGCCAATCTAGATATTCGGTTTTGCGAGGGCTTTCAAATCCGCTTTGGGCGGAGTTTGATTCCGTACGGTTACACCTGGTATGACCATCTTGAACAATATTTTATTGCTCCCGAGCGTCCACTGTTTCCTCTGAACTTTGGATTGGCACGCGCGGCTGGCGTACAAGTCTTTGGAAAAGACACTCAGCGGCGCTGGCAATATTCCGTCGGTGCCTACGACGGTCGACTTTCAGGACTGGCCGACAATTCGACGACCACAGATGCCGCCGGCTACCTTAATTTCCGACCCTTCGTTGTGAAACATCGCGGCGGTTTAATGGAAAATTTTAATTTTGGCGGTTCGCTGGTCATCGGCAAAGCGAAACGACCCGAAGAACTACTGCCATTGAAGACATCCATCCAGGCTTCCGAAAACGATGAAGCGTCGATCGCCGCATCGGCGGTTTTCCTGGATTTCAATCCCGACGTCGTGCAAAGCGGAGATCGAGTGCTCGGCGCGATTCACGCGGCTTTGTACTCGGGTCCCGTCTCATTGGAAACCGAATGGAACGCCTCACAGTTTGAATTCTTGAATCCAGCAGACGAAGTTGTCGATGTCGTGGCGAACGGTTTTAACGTCACTCTGGCTTCCTTCCTGACGGGGGAGCAGGTCAGCGGTCGAGAGGTCGTCCAACCCTTACGACCGTTTGATCCTCGATGCGGATTCTCGCAGCGGGGAGCTGTGGAACCGTTCATTCGGTACAGTTATTTTTATCTCGGTAATGAAGTCTTCGACGGCGATCTCGCCGATCCGGCGGATTGGACAAACGAAGTCTCGATGACCGATATCGGGTTCAACTGGTATTTGAACCGCTACACGAAACTCATTTTCGACTGGCAACACGCGGCTTACTCTTCGCCCGTATTGGTCAACGAAACAACGGGGCAAGTCAGTAACAGCAACGATTTATACTGGTTTCGCTGTCAGTTCTATTTTTAGCGGTTCGGCGAGGATTCGGTAATTCTCAGTTGTGTTAATCTTTATTGAATGACCGAGCATGGACTGCTTGGTCGTTGGCGACATCAAATTCAACGCGCGATTTGCGCACCCGATTTTTATGAAGGATTCCGATTGCGTGGACTTTCTGCAGTGGGCGTTGCCGCGACTGAGGTTGCGCTGGCCGGGTTTCCGCAGGGTCCGCAAACAGGTCTGCAAGCGCGTTGACCGCAGGTTGCGCGAGCTGGGGGTGCCCGACGTTGAATCCTACCGCGATTTTCTCGAAGAGCATCGCGAAGAATGGTCGGTGTTGGACAGCTTCTGTCGGATTTCGATTTCACGATTCTACCGTGACCGAGGTGTGTTTGACTATCTGCGAGAGGAGATCTTGCCAACGTTAGCAGCAACGGCACATGCAAGCGGCGACCACACCTTGCGGTGTTGGAGCGCCGGCTGTGCATCGGGAGAAGAAGCTTACACGTTGAACATCATGTGGAACCGCTGCTTTAGTTCCCGGTTCCCAGATATGAGGCTGGCCATCATCGCCACCGACAGCGATCCCAACATGCTGGATCGAGCGCGGCGCGGTTGTTACTCGTCCAGCAGCCTGAAGGAGATTCCCAAGAACTGGCTGGCGGAGGCTTTCACAAAAGCGGACGAACAGTTTTGCGTGAAACCTGACTTCCGCGATGGTGTCGACTTCATCTGCCAGGATATTCGGCTCGCAAATCCTGAAGGCCGGTTTCACCTCGTCCTCTGTCGGCACCTGGTGTTCACCTATTTCGATAACGAATTGCAGCAAGACATGCTCCGTCGGATTGTCACGAAGCTGGAATCGGGTGGCATCCTCGTCACAGGGAAGCAAGAACGGCTCCCGATTGAACCGGTTAATCTTCGACCTTGCCACCCTCACTTGGGTATTTACCAGAAGCAAATCTAAAGCCGTCAAGGCCGCGATTCGAGAACAAAGTTGAAGGGTCTCTGCTGCACGTCGAAAACGGGTGACGCCACCTTCCGTTACGACCTCGCGAAGACGCTTTTCTCCAGCCTGCGATCCGAGGGCAAGCCGGACTTCCTGACTGATCGACGCTGGCGTGTAGATCGTCGTAGAGCAGCAGTAGTACATTCGGCCAATGGGATTAGTTACACTTTGAATTATTGAACGAAACGCTCCGACCGGGGCAAGCCAGGCCGCCCAATCAAGATGCTGTTCGCAGCTTATAAGCGCCCGATGAGGGACTGGGCGATGTAACGGCAGAGCGCCGTGTTGCCGCCTTTGGACAGATGGACTTCGTCGAAGAAGCACTGGCCATCAACCTGGTCGAAGGCGCGCGTCGCGTCAATCACGAATACGTTTCCCGGGAAGGACTCGTTTTGGAGGCGTTTTTGGAGGACTCGGTAACCGCGGGTCATATAGTCGGCGCGATAGGCCTGGGTGTGGGTGATGGATTCTTCCTCCGGCGGGGTATTGTCGCGGAGGGTGACGTAAGGCTGAAGCACCATAGCATACGGGATGTCGAGGCCCTTGGTCATCGCGGCGAGGGAAACAAGCGCCTCGAGTGAGTGATCGACGGTGTCCGCCAGGAGTGCTTCATCTGCGTGAGCCTGTTTTTCCACGTCGCGCTCCCGTAGCTTGTTCAGGCTGTTGATGAACTGGGAGTGGCGCAGTACGCCGAAGGCGCCGTTGAGGATGGGGTGATCGACGCCGAGCTGGACGAAGTCGTTGGCATAGGTGATGCCGGGACGGAGAGTCTTGGAGGCCGTGACGAGATCATTGGCACCATCGAGCGTGATCAGCAGGTCGGGCTTGAGTGACATGCCGTGGAGCAGGAAAGCGATCCGCGTCTGGTTGAGGATCCATCCGCCCTGGGCGAGGTTGATGACTTCAATCTCGCGACCGACTACGGGTTCGAGAGCCTCGGCGAGGCTCTCGTCCGGGATAAGGCTGGCGGTGGAGCCGCCGAGAACGACGACGCGAAAAGCGTCGCCTTTCTCGGGGTAGCTTTGGTGAAGTTTATCGTTGGTGGTGGTGACGAGATAGGGTTCGTATTCGAACTTCCAGTTCATGCCGCGGGTTGCAGAGCCGTAGTTTTTCCAGGCGTAGAAGCGGGCGGCGCCCTCAAGAGTTCCAAACAAAAGCAGGGTGGGAATCGTAATCAGGGCCAGCTTGGTCCAGCAGCCCTTGGCCTTGCGGGAGGGGCGGGACTTGTTCTTTTCGGCCTTGAGTTCGGCGGGAGATTTCATGAGATGTCCACGGTTGTTAGCGAAGACTCGGATATCGGAATACGGATTTCTAAATTATTACAACAAATATTCTCAAGCTTCACAGAGTGAATCTCTTAGAACAATATGTAAATAAATGGTGCCGCACCGTTGATCCGAGCGCGACAAACTCGCCTTTTGTTGTCGTGCGCGTGATGAAAGGCCAATAAGGGGCCTCCTCACAAACCTGCTAGCGAATCGAACCCGATTCGTCTTTGTTACCCGACCAAATCCTTCTAAAATCCGACGCCCATTCTCGGGTTTCACCCCTCGACTCCCATCTCAAAGTCGACCTGCCATCAGGAATAAGTTCATGTCACGACGTAAGAACAGAGAAGTCCCCACCGATCCTTTTGATCTGGAAAATGAGAACTCAACCCGCCGGAAACCTGCTCGCAAGAAGCGAAGGATCTGGCCGTGGGCACTTTTGGCGTTGGTTTTGTTCGTGTTCTTTCTGCCGACGATCGTCGGGTCGACCTCGTTGCGGCAAACCGCAGTTGATTATGCACTCGGCGACTTTGATGGCAAAGTCACGATCGACAAAGTGTCACTTGGCTGGTTCTCGCCGATCAAGATCGAAGGAGTCAAACTGTTTCACCAGGACGCCGCCCCCATCATTTCCATCGCCAGCATCAAGTCCAGCAAGCCCCTGTTCAAGTTCCTAACCGGCGATGATTACGGTGAAATTGAAATTTCCAAACCCCTGATCAACGTTGTTCTTCACGCCAACGGAAGTAACATCGAAGACGCGATCGTCAAATTGTTGCCGACACAAGCTGATGATGATTCAGACACAACGAAACTTCCGACTCTCTCGGTCAAATGCGTCGACGGTGTCGCAAATGTTGTTTCAACGACTGCGAACGAATCGTGGACCATCGACTCATTTAACGTTGTGGCCCGGACGTCAATGGACGAAATCCCGCTTGCGATCGATGGTGAATGTCGTTTCTTAATGGATGGAGATCCGATCGGCGGACTCGCTTACTCGGCTCAAGTGGACAATGGGGCTGAGACGTTGACTTTTAGCTCCGCCCAGCTGGCTCTTTCTTCACACAACCTGCCACTCGCATTGGTAGCGCCCATCTTTCAGAGATTTGTTGGACCAACCACCACGATCGGCCACATGACCAGTGAGCTGCAGTTGGCTTACGATGCGAACTCGACTCAAGTTGCGATCAACGTGAATCGACTCGAAGTAATAGGGGCGGGCATCGCCGCACCGGAATTCATCGGCCAAGACAAGTTGTACACGGAGACACTGACCGCTCGTGGCCAAGTCAATTTGTCGCCACAACAGATCAGCGCCGATCAGTTTGAATTGGTCTGCGACTTTGGCAACATCAAGGCAAATGGAGTCTTTGATGCAAATCAGTTGAACAATCTGGTCGCCGGCGGAGAACTGCTCAACACGCCATTCTCGATGTCGGGCAAAATCGATATCGCTCGAGTTGCCGGCATGATTCCCAATACGCTTCAGCTCTATGACGACCTGAACATCAATTCAGGAGTCATCAGCTTTCACGCGTCGAGTACTCAGCAAGACGAATCGCAGCCTCGTCGGATTGTCCTGAATGTCGATTCGGCCAACATCCGGGCTCGACGTGGCAATCAGGATATTGTCTGGCAAAAGCCTCTGAGGCTTGTTGGAACGGTGAATCAATCCAACGGCCAACTCGCGTTCGAAGATGTCCGTGTGATTTCAGACTTCCTGACGATTGGGGGTGAAGGATCGCTGGGGAAGGGAAGATTTGATGTTGGAGGTGACCTTGCGAAACTCGTCGATCGCGTCGGGCAATTCGCCGATCTGGGCGGTCTGCAGATGTCTGGAAAGCTAACGGGCAGTCTTGGCTGGGAGTTTTTGGATGATGGCTCTACCAAAGTTGGCTCGACAGCTCCAATTGACCGATCGATCCAACTCAGTGGCCGTTTCGATGTAACCAACCCCATCATTAACTGGCCGCAGTTACCCCAGTGGAATCCGCAGCGAATATCTGTCCAGATGCAGGACATACAGCTACAGGGAATCGGTAACTCCGGCGAAAAATTACAAGTCAAGCGTGCCAGATTTGATGTTCAAGTCGGAACCGAGCAGTTAATCGCCGCGCTCAGCGAACCCGTTGCGGACTTTTGGAATGCCGAGAGCTGGAAGCTCAATTGCCAAATGACGGGTGAGCTGGCTGGCTGGCTGGGTCACGCAAAGAACTTCGTCGATATTGGCAATATTAATGGTTCCGGGCAACTTGAACTCAGTTGTGTGGCCATGCTTGACGCCAACTCTCTGCGAATGAATCGAATGCAATTTGAAGTGCAGCCATTCGGCTTTGACGGCTACGGTATGACGGTTAAGGAACCCAAAGTCGATGGCAAAACCAATCTGACTTACGACCTGACCAACGGCCAACTCGTATTCAAAAACTTCTCAGCCACCGGCAAGTCAATTTCCGTCAACGGGCAAGAATTCAAGATTCGTGTTGCGGAAAACGTTGCCTTGGACGGGACGGTGTTTTTTCACGGGGACGTAAATCGTGTGGCGGAATGGTATGGTTTGTCGACGAAACCCACTGACATTTATTGGTACGGCAATGCAAAGGGATCAGTTGCGTTCAATTCCAACACGAAACAAATTGGCGGTAAGGTCGAAGCCCTAATCACGGATTTGGTTGCTGGACAAAAAGTCGCGGTTGCCGGTCGATCCAGGACACCATCGAATCTGGTTAGTCAGAAAACTGAATGGAAAGAACTGTGGCGGGAACCGAAAGTCAATATCAACTCCAACCTTGTATTGGGTGCGGATTACGATTCGGTTGCATTTAAGAATTTGAAGGTCAATTCATCGAGTCTGCAAATGTCGACTCAGGGAACCATCCATCAACTAACCGGTGCAATGATTACGGACCTGAGTGGCAGCTGGAATCCGAACTGGCAGTTGGTGAATTCATTGCTGGACGCCTATACCGGTAAGCGAGTTAAGTTCACCGGCGGCGTTGCGAGACCGTTTGTGATGAAGGGCCCGATCTTTGCACCCGAAGGGACTCAAAACGCTGCCTGGATTTCACCGCAACTTCAAATTCAAACTGCGATCGGCTGGGAGAAGGCTGAGGTGCTAAAATTACCGCTGGGAAGAAATCGGCTGGCAATTAACCTTAACCAATCCTTCGTTGATCTGAATGTGCATCCGATTTCCGTCGGCGGCGGAAAGCTGCAATTATCCCCGCGGCTTGACCTGCGATCCGAATCACCGTGGCTGGTCGTAGGGCAGGGGGTCATCGCCGATCAAATTGAGCTTACCCCCGAAACATGTCGAAATTGGTTGAAGTTCATTGCACCATTGGCCGCCGACGCGACCAGTGCCCACGGCAAGTTTTCGGTTTCGACGAGTGGCGTGCACATGCCGCTAATGGACCCGTTGAACGTTGAGGCGCGGGGCTTGGTCCGTTTGTCCGAGGTGACCATTGGTGCGGGCCCGCTTGCTGAACAGTTGCTTGCTACCGCCAACCAACTAAAGTTGCTTCTGAAACCGGGATCGACGCAATCACCAAAAGCCAATTCCTCATGGCTGCAAATGGGCCAGCAGGATATTCCAGTCGCCATTCAAAACAGGCGTGTTTATCACGACGGGCTGACAATCAATCACAAAGAAATTCAAATCCGCACCAAGGGAAGCGTGGGGATGGACCAAACGATCAGCTTGGTCGCTGAGATTCCAATTGTCGACAGTTGGATCGCTGGCGAGCCTTGGTTAGCCGGGCTCAGAGGACAATCTATATCAATCCCGGTTTCCGGCACAGTGACCGCTCCTCGACTCGACCGCCGAGCGATTCAGCAGTTGTCGCAACAGCTCATCCGACAGGCCGCCGGTAGCGCGATCAACAAAGTGGTCGATGATAAACTGGGAGGTGCTCAACGTGTGATCAACGATCAGCTTAATAAAGAAGTTAACAAAGCCCAAGAGTCAATTAACAATAAGCTACAAAAACAGGTCGGCGAAAAACTGGAAAACGAATTGAGGGATGGTTTGAACAGCTTGTTCAAAAAAGGCGGTGACAAGAAATAGTTTCCCCGGTTGACGAGAAACAGCCAAAGGCAGGTGTGGAAAACGGACTCATTTGCCGTTTGGTCCGTTTGTCGTAAGATGTAGCGTCTCTCGAGCTTTTGTATGGCGTTTACGTGAAGCTACATTTTCTTGGCACGACCGGCTATCATCCAAACAATTCCAGACAGACGGCCTGCATCATGCTGCCTGAACTGGGTGTGATCTTTGACGCCGGAACGGGCCTGTTTCGTGCTCGCAATCTGATCCAAACCGATACTTTGGATATTTTTCTTTCACACGTTCACCTCGACCACTCCATCGGGATGACGTTTCTCTACGACATTCTTTACGAGAAAAATATCAGCCGTGTGACGGTTCATGTTGCCGAAGAAAAAATCGCTGCAATCAAGGAGCACCTTTACCATCCGTTGCTGTTTCCGGTCAAACCAAATTTTGAGATCGAACCATTCAGCGGCCGATTTTGTCAGGTTAACGATTCAACGACAGTGGAAGTGATACCGCTTGAATATCATCCGGGCGGAAGTCATGGATTTCGACTGAACCATCAAGAATCGAGTGTCGCGTACATCACCGACACGGTCGCCAGTGAAGACGCCTCTTACATCGAATCCATTCGTGGCGTTGATGCGCTAGTTCACGAATGTTATTTTCCCGATGGCTGGGAAGACCGCGCTACAATGACAGGACACAGTTGCCTGACGCCGGTTGCAATCGTCGCCAGGGAGGCGGCAGCGAAAGCCCTTTATCTCGTGCACATCAATCCCCTCGACGAATCGGCTGCGCCGCTCGATATCGAATCGGTCAAACCGATTTTCGAAAACGTTTTCGTCGCCGAAGATCAAGCGATTGTGGATGTCTAGATCGCGGATTCTGGCCTTAAGTGGGCGACACTGGATTCGAACCAGTGACCTCAGCCGTGTGAAAGCTGCGCTCTAACCAACTGAGCTAGCCGCCCTCACGGACTTTTTTCCAAATCTGAGCGACGGATTAGTCTATTTTTCCAAGGCTGTCTCGATCACCTCGATAAATTCGGCGCTGTCAGGTTTTGCACGTGGGCTGAATCGAGCAATCGGATTGCCAGTCTTATCGATCACGTACTTTTCAAAGTTCCACTGAATTTTCCCTTTGCCCTTCGGCTGAATGTCTAATGCATTCAGGTGCTTGTAAAGTTCACACTGGTCGTCGCCGTTGACATCCACCTTAGCCAGCATGTCAAAAGTTACTCCGTAGTTTTTTTGGCAAAACGTTTTGATCTCATCGGCCGTGCCAGGCTCTTGACCGCCAAACTGATTGCAGGGGATCCCCACAATCTTGAGCCCTTTAGCGCCATATTTTTCGTGCAGTACTTGAAGTTGTTCATATTGTGGCGTCAAGCCACATTTGCTGGCGACGTTAACGAAGACGACCACATTACCCAGGTAGTCAGCCAAGTTGACGTCTTTGCCGTCCAGAGATTTCATCTTGAAATTGAGGGCAGGGGGGACTTCGGATTTAGCCGTGGCGGCCTGATCCTGTTTGGTCTGTTTTGCTTCTTCGGTCGTTTGGGCAAACGCTACCGAGGTCGTTGCCGCGACAAACAAAACAACAACAACATTTACAAAGTTCTTCATTTGGGTCTTTCTTCTTAACTAACTTTCGATACGTTTTGGACTTGGGATTATCGCACAAATACAAACGATTTACACCTCAAATAGCTTCCAACGTCGTTTATCGATGCCGGTATTTAGCGGCGTATCCGTAGGCCTTCGGGTAATCGCGAACTGGCTTAACGGGCGGCGTATTGCCTATTCACACGCGGGGAGTTGCCTGAATGGTACTTACTTTAACCCGACTGGACACCCTTTCCCGACGACCCGTGGGGGTCCCGGAGAGGGAAACGAAAAGATTCCTTGCGGAATCAACAACCCTCACCCGACGCTGAGACGTCGAACTCTCCCAAACCTGGGAGAGGTTGGAGCTCCCACGCGGTTTCTAAACGAAGCGATTTACTTGAACCGAGACAACGAATAATGGGATGGATCGATATGTGGTGGTTCCCCGAGGATCAATTCTTTCATCAAGCGACCAGTTCCCGCGGCCATACTCAATCCAAGCATGTTGTGACCGGCAGCAATCCAGACATTTTTCATCACAGGTGACCGATCGAGAATTGGCTTGCCGTCCCAGGTCATGGGACGCCAGCCAAACCATTCTTCTTCGACCGGATCGCAATAAGGATCGTGTAAATATTTTTCAGCTGCGGCCTTCAATAGCCCAATTCGTTTTGGATGGATCGAATCATCATAGCCGACAAATTCCATGGTTGATCCGATGCGATATTTCGAATTCATGGGCGTAACAGCAACATGCGACTCTTCAAAGACCATTGGAATCCGAGGCATTTGTTTGGGAGTCGGCATCGTAATTGAATAACCTTTACCGGGTTCAATCGGAATCCGACAGCCAAGGTGTTTGTTCAAAAAAGGCGTTAAGGCTCCCGTCGCAACGACAAACTGATCCGCTTCGATCGTCAGGCTATTCCCCGAAACAGCTTTGGCGATGCCTGCTTCCCGTTTGAATTGGTCGATCGACATTGACTCGACAATTTTGACGCCTTGCGATTCCAGTTTGGAACGCATTTCCGAAAGAAGTTTGTCGGGTCGCAAGTGACAGTCGCATTCATAATGCCATGCGCCTCCCAACCCCGACTTCAATGCCGGTTCCAGTTCGACCAGCTGTTTGCCGTCATAAGGCTTCGCACAAACTCCAAAACGCTCCGTGATCAAATCATTTGCATGTCGAAACTCTTCAAACCCTTGCTCAGTGTCGTAAACAAACAGCAACCCTCGCTCTTGCCATTCGCAATCGATGTTTTCGCTCTTGATTAGTTCCTGATAAAGAAGTTTTGAGGATTGCAAAAGTTCATGGCGCCCCACAGCGGCTGCGAGCATGTCCGATTGGTTACAACGCCGGGAGAAATTCCAAAGCCACCTGGCGAAACTTCGTGAAAACCGAGTTTTGATCGCGAACGGCGAATTGGGTTTCAACAGCGAGCCGAGTGTTTTCCTGATCGTTCCGGGTCTCGTCAGCGGCAAAACATGGCTAGGCGAAACGTAACCACAATTGCCGTGCGAACAGGCCGCGCCAAATCGATCACGTTCCACGATCGTGACATCGCACCCCGCTTTGGAAAGATCCCATGCACACATGGCACCGATCACGCCACCGCCAATGACGACAATTTTTTCAGTTTTATTGGAGCTCACGAGCGGATTCCCATGCACAACGGATCCATCGGATCAAGCAGCAAAGTCGACTCGGCGCAGACATGAGCTGAGCCACCTATCGACGGCACGATACCTTCGCCGTTGGAAACGGGTTGATAGGAACATTCAAACACGCTGCCAATGATACTCTCCTGCCGCCAGATTTCACCGGGGGCCAGCTTGCCGTCTGCCGCCAGACAGGCAAGTTTTGCGCTCGTCCCGGTTCCACAAGGAGAACGGTCATAGGAACTGCCGGGACACAACACGAAATTCCGACTGTGGTTTTTCGAGTCCACTGGGGACCCGTAAAGTTCGATGTGATCGATGTAGGCGCCGTTTGTTCCGGTGATCCCTTGCTTCTTGAGAGCATCACGAATCTGGATCGTGACGTCCAAGAGGTGCCGAGCATTTTCGACCAAAAGTACTTCGGAGGTCTTTTTCACCAGAAAAAACCAATTGCCGCCCCAGGCAACGTCACCGACGACCGTCCCGTAGTTGGGCACCTCTACCGCGATCTCGTGATCCAGCCGGTAACTCGGCACATTTTGGACGGTGACTTTTCCAGTTTGATCAATTTCCGCTTCAATCACGCCAACAGGGGTCTCAAGGCGGTGGCGACCAACTTCGATTTGGCCCATGTGCTTTAACGTTACCATTAGTCCGATCGTGCCGTGGCCGCACATTCCAAGAAACCCTGCCGTATCGAAAAAAATAATCCCAGCCGAATTTGAATCGTCTACCGGCCGGCACAGCAGCCCGCCCACCAGCACGTCGGATCCACGTGGTTCATTGACAACCGCGCTCCGAATCTCGTCATACTGGTCCTGAAAGACCGTCATCCGCTCGACGATCGGACCGGTTCCCAGCTCCGGGCCACCCTCAACAATGATGCGAGTTGGTTCGCCACCCGTGTGGGAATCGATAACTTGAATTCGTTTCATGGTTTGAGTAAGAATACGGCCCGGTTTCGGTTTCACTTGCAATGCGGGGATATTATTGTATTTTGTGCGCAATATCAACTTACGGTATGGTCTGTGGATCCCTACCTAATTGGGGAGACCGATTCCCTCGCCGGGTCCTGTGTGATCGGTTCGGCAGGAGCCTCACCCTCCCGAACAATGGCCCACAAATTCTTAACGAGCACAACAAAATGACAACTCATAAAGTACTGATCGCCGGACAATGGCGAGACTCTGATGCAACGGGAACGTTTCAGGCAGAAGACCCGCGGGCAGCAGCTAAAATTAACGAAAATTACCCCGTCAGTAGCTGGTCGGAATGCGAAGCTGCACTTGATGCCGCGACCAAGGCATTTGCACAACTTCGTCAGCTTCCGCGTGAAACCATTGCCGCTTTTCTGGAAACGTTTGCCGACCGAATCAATGCTCGCTCGGCTGAAATTTGCGAACTTGCGAGCCGCGAAACGGCTTATCCCGTCGAACCGAGACTCGCGTCGGGCGAACTTCCGCGGACCACCGACCAACTCCGCCAAGCGGCTGCGGCAGCACGATCGGCAAATTGGTGCATTCCGGTTATCGATACACAAACCAACATTCGTTCCTTCTATGCTGCCATCGGGCCTGTTGCGGTATTTGGTCCCAATAATTTCCCGCTCGCGTTTGGGAGCATCTCCGGCGGAGATTTTGCGGCCGCAATTGCGGCTGGAAATCCTGTGATCGCAAAAGCCAATTCAATGCACCCCGGAACGACGCGACTATTGGCGGAAGAAGCTCGGGCCGCTGCCGATGAATCGGGCATGCCAGCTGGAACCGTTCAGCTGATTTACAGGTTGGCTCACGCGGACGGAGAAAAACTTGCTCGCGATCCAAGACTTGCCGCGATTGGTTACACCGGCAGTCGTGATGCCGGACTTAAACTGAAGGCGGCCGCGGATTCTGTTGGCAAACCGATTTATCTCGAATTGTCATCGATCAACCCTGTCGTCATTTTGCCTGGCTCGCTCGAGGAACGCTACGATGAAATTGTGGCGGAAATGACTGGCAGTTGCCTGATGGGAACCGGACAATTTTGTACCAATCCAGGCTTGGTCATTCTCCAAAAAGGTGAACCGGCTGACCGCTTCGTTGATTCGTTATCCGAGAAGTTTAATGCAGCTCCGGTGGGAACGTTACTGTCAGAATCCGGGCAAAAAGGACTCGCCGCAGCCGTCGAGACGTTAAAGAACGCCGGTGCAGAACAAATTTGCGGTGCAACCGAGGGCGGCGGCGAAGGCTACAGTTACGCCAATACCGTACTTCAAATCGACGGCGACCGTTTTCTGGCAAATCCCCACGTTTTGCAAACAGAAGCGTTTGGAAATTCGACATTGATCGTCAAAACAGACTCGCTTGAACAAGCGGCAAAAGTTATTTGTTCTTTGGAAGGCAATTTGACAGGGTGTATTTACTCGGCGTCGAACGGCAATGACGACGAGGCCTACGACCAGCTTGTTCCCGATTTGCGACAACGGGTTGGCCGGTTACTGAATGACAAAATGCCAACAGGGGTTGCAGTTACGGCCGCCATGAATCATGGCGGTCCTTTTCCCGCGACGGGGCATCCTGGCTTCACTGCCGTGGGAATTCCCGGCTCGATTCTTCGTTTCGCAGCGTTGCAATGTTTTGACAACATTCGCCCGCACCGCTTGCCCGATGTGTTACAAGACGAAAATCCATGTAACGCATGGCGAAGGGTGGACGGAATCTGGACTCAGGCCAACGTCACCGAATTGGCAACCGCGTAGGCGAGGTCGGAACACTGTTGTTCAACCTGTACCGGGCTGTCGCGAGTCTGGGACAGACTCGACTACGGCTTGCCTGGCCAAGCTTTCCACCAGGCCTTGAATAGATCGTATTGTGACTCAACGAATCCCTTTTGACTGGGACTCAATTCGTCCGTCTCGTTGAAATGCAGTTCGTACTCCGATTCGCCGTTAAGCACCAACAGATATTTGTAAAAGAGCACGAGATCGGGACCTTCATCGAATGTCGACAAAACCATCAGCGCCGTTTCAAGCTCTTTTGCCAATCGACGAGCCTCGCAGTCGCCTTCGGCGGCCTGCTCACAAAGCTTTACCAAGTGCAAAACGACTTTCGGCAACGCGTTTCCTATCCCGGTAATGGCGCCGGTCGCGCCGCAATTGACGAATCCATGAAAGACCTGGGTATCGACTCCGACCATCAAGGTCAGCTCGCTGTCAGCATTCGTGATATGTTCGGCCGCGTAGCTGAGCGAGGCGCTTCCCCCGAATTCTTTGAAACCAACGAGATTGGAAAATTCGCGTCGCAGGTCAAAAAACAATTCAGCCTTCGTCTCAAAACCGTAATACGGACTGTTGTATATGACAGCTGGTAATTCAGGCGCCGCACCCAGAATTGCGGCGAAATGATCTCGCTGAGCTGCTGCAGAAGTTCCTCGGGAAAGCACGCGAGGAATCACCATCAAGCCTTTGGCTCCCACGGACGCAGCATGAGCTGAGTGATCGGCGGCCGAGCGAGTGTTCATGGCGCCCGTGCCTACGACGACGGGAAGCCCAGCCTGGCATAGTTGACGTACACCTTCTTGTCGCTGGTCCTCCGTGAGCAGCGGCCAATCGCCCATCGACCCACAATAAACGACGCCCGTCATTCCGGCATCAAACAATTGCCTGCCTTTTTCGACGAGCGCCGAATAATTGGGAGTTCGGTCAGCATTGCAGGGTGTCATTAAGGCCGGAATGCAGCCGCAAAATATATTTGTACTCATGATCGCGGATTGTACCCAAAGCAATCTCTAACTTAAAAGGAGGGCGCTAACTATTTTTGCCGCCGGACCCAGTCGACGAATTTGGCAATTTCAGGATGTCCCAACAAGGTGTTAATCGTGTTGTAGCATCGACCAATTTCTTTTTCGCAGGGAATCAAGCGGTGGATTGCGCCATGGCAATCACGACAAGCGTCAATGGTTTGGCTCATTCTTTCGCGCGTAAAGTTTTTTTGAAACCAGCGATTTTTGTGACAGGTTCGCGGTATCAAGTGGTGTTCGGTCGTTCCGCGCTTTAGGGATCGTCCGCAAAGTTGACATGGTTTAACGCCGATCAATTCACTCATCGTTTGTTAGAATTTCGTCTCCGAAGACATCGGCCAATGCGGTCGCAACATGCTGGGCCATCATTTTGTTGCCACGACTGTTGGGATGAAGACCATCATCGCTGTTTCGCCAAGAGGCATCGACCCAGCTGCCAGGCGGTATGATTGGGCTCCAAAAGACGATGTTTCGAATCATCGAATCGGGAATCAGTTGTAGGTCCTTTTGACGAGCTAATTGACGTTCGAGCCCATAGTACGGGTCCACGATAAAGCCGCGTGGGATTTCAACAAGCACGATTCGTGCCCCGGATTTTTGGCATTCGTCGATAATATGCTCAAGGTTTTGGAGAGTTGCTAACCTGGGTTTGTGATCCTTGTTGTAGTCATGACCTCCCAATTCGATGATCACGGCTTGCGGATTTAGCGCAATAATCTCAGGTAACAGTTTGACCGCATCGCTCGTCGTGTATCCGTTGAATCCAAAATCTCTTACCGGCGCCGAAATGAGTTTTTCAAGTTCCTGTGGATAACCATAGTCCGTCAAACTATCGCCCAGGCAAACGACCGGCCTGCCGGATTCAACTTTGGTTTGAAAACTTGTTTCTTTCCCCCACCAAAACGATGTCGCATAAACAGCCCAACAAATCCAGGGTAACACGGTCCGGGTCTGTACCACGAAATTTGGATTCCAAAGTTGAAGGATCAACACGATCGCAAACAGAAATAGCCAAAGGGTCGGTTCAGGGAGTTTTATCGCGATCAACGCCAGACAGATGGCGAGTGGAAGCCAGCTAGTCCGTTGACGAAACGACAAATAGCAATAATAAGCCAGCCAACCGAACAAAACCCATGGAAAAACATTTGGGAATGAGATCAGAGAGCCAAAAACCGCCACGATCCACAAGACGATCCGGCCCAGTCGTGAAATCCAATTTGGTTTTCCATCAGGATGGTTTGGCCGTTTCTTAAGAGGCGTCATACGCTTTTTTTAGCCACTTTTTGAGTTCCGCGTTGACTTCTTTTTTGTTTTCGATGCGGACACGGTGTGAAACCATGCTGTTGAAACTACCACTCGCCTCAAGGCGACCCGCCGGTTTTTCGCCCTTGATGTTAATGCCAACGTCGACCCGCGTTTTTGTCGAGGGCTGAATCAACCCAAACTGTTTGTTGCGCCGGAGACTGACATAGGCCTTCTTGGGTGAGATTTCAACGTCGCTTCCCAGCTTTTTAACCATGGCAATCAGGGCGTCATAAATCGGTCGAAGCGATTCTTTTTCTCCCGAATATTGTGCATCAACGAGTTGGTTGTCATCCTTGTTTCCGGTAACGGTATCGCTTGCAAGTGTGTGATGGGCGATCAGATTCGCAAACCCATGGGTTACGCCATGATCGGCCTTCAGCATCTTTACGATCTGTCCATGTTTTTCCAGTTTGGCTTTTCCAGTAATTTTCAACCATTGATCCAGGGATTTGCCGGTCTTCTCTTTCAGGTTGGCAACCATCGCTGCTGCCATTTCTTCTGGTGACTTTGCCATCTTTTCCTCGTCAATTGGTATTGTTGCCAGGTGCATTCTAAATGCTTACCCAGCCAGCTGTCTAATCGATTACACTTGGGGAGAATCCGAAAGCGGCTCTGTTTTTGCAAGCATCGGTAATAATTTGCCATAGGCTCTCATCTCCGGATTGAATAAAGTGCCGGATCTATTCACAATTCTGCCAGTCTTGGAGAGACGGGATTCATGGATTCGAACAAGCTGCTATTGGTTGAAGACCAGAATGATGTTCGAGAAGTGTTTCGAATGATTTTGACCGCACAAGGTTATGTTGTCACCGAATGCCCCGACGGCAAGTCGGCGGTTGCGAAGGCCAACGATTGTTTACCTGGCATTGCCATCATTGATATCGGACTGCCAGATATCAACGGATATCAAGTTGCGTCGCAAATTCGGCAAATCGAGAATTCGTCGACCAAGAAAAGATCGATTCTCGTTGCGTTGACCGGCCGTGGAGGAGTGCCGTCGCGACGACAGTCTTTTGAAGCAGGTTTCGATCTATACTTTGCGAAGCCTGTTGAGTTGAAAACGGTTTGCGCTGAAATCAAATCGCTCCAGATCGCGGCGCGAGACCATGACCAAGCCGACGCAGCGTAATCTGTCTGTTCTCAGTTCGAGATTCCGGTCGTCTGTAACTCCGACATGATTCCGAGAAAATGTGCCTGTGAGAGTTCAAGTGCAACGGCAATTTCCTCGAGTAGTTGCTGCTCGGACGGATCGACGTGTCCATCGGCTGCGGCAATCTGGTAGGCAGCCGTAATGACCATCTCCTTCCCCTTATCGTTAAGGCCAGCAGCAAGATGTTGAACCATCTCAATAGCTCCAGAGCCTTCGTTTTGGATGGCGGC
This sequence comes from Planctomycetaceae bacterium, assembly GCA_024638965.1. Lineage (GTDB taxonomy): Bacteria > Planctomycetota > Planctomycetia > Pirellulales > Pirellulaceae > Mariniblastus. The sequence goes on along the minus strand of JAHEJI010000002.1, from coordinate 57,954 downwards.
AATCTCTTCGCGAAGATCCTGTTCGGTCACTGAGACACCCGCCAAATCTTCAAACGTGGCTTTCAGTTCCTTCACCTCGTCATCGTCAATCACGCCATCGGCCAGCAACATCGCAATCATGACTTGCTTCATTGCGACCATGAACAGAGCTTCGACCTGGACTCCGCTGGCGGCCGGATCGTATTCCAGAATGTCGACATGATAAGTACCCTGGCAGGCATGGCATTCGACATATTCGCCGAGGCTATCGAGCGGAATCACCGGTATGAAGTAGAGAGTGAAAAATCGGCGGACATTCTTGTGAACGTAGTCGCTTCCGCCGCCGCAGTTGGGGCAATGAAACTGACCGCTTTCCTTTTTAAAAGTAACACCACGTGTACCAAAAATAATGAAAGGGACCATCATTTGCCTCGCAATCGTAAAGTACTTTCGTTTGCGAATTCTAAACAAAACCCGAAGAAGATTGCGAGTACCTGTGCGAAAAATTCCGGGAAAACAGCAAAAGTCAGTCTTACTCTTCCGTGTTTTGTTTTTCCCAAAAACCAGTTTGATTAATGCTTGCCAGCCTTGAAAACACGTTTTCTTCGTGCCTCAATTTTGTTTTGATCACAGCGAAAATTCTTGCGACGGTTGGCGTGTGCTTCAATGACGTCTCAATTCGCTTAACCAGATTTCGAGGCATGTCTCCGGACAGGATTTGATAACTTGTTACGCCATCCCACAACTCATGAGGCCAGTTTTCGATGTAGCCGGCATAGTCGGCATCTGTCGAACAACGCTGCTCCAACAGCCGTTCAGATTCCGCCAGTTTGATCGAGTTAACCAGGACAACAACAGAAAGTGCAGAGGCACTTTGCAAACGTGAACCGTAATCAACAATCGTATCACAGATCGCGATCAACCATCGGGTGGAGAGATGATCACAAACCACGTCGATGTGGTTGTCAATGATCGCGAAGAACTCCTCGACATGTTTTTCCAAATCTACATTGCGTCGAATGAGAACAATCGTTTTTGCCAGGTGAAAACACAGCATCGGCAAACCGCAAAACTCTGGCTTGATTTTCTCAAAATGGTCTTGAAGATCCTTTTCCCAGCCGATAACGACTTTACGCTGATCGCCGGGGACTCGTTGCTCGATCATCGCTTGGAAGTTGCGTGTTGAATTCATTGCTCAGTAAAGGCTAAATAGAGGTGAACGTATTAAAAATATTGGTCACGGTGTGAATGATCACTGGCATATCAGGTCGTTACCTGGATCCCATGAGTTTTTTGGAATGCTCGAGTGCAGTTGACAATCGGACTGAAAACCGGGAATCGTAAATAGGCTCGACTCCGTATCAATTGACTCGTTCAGGCGGCCCCGCAAAGACCGATCAGCGCCATTAACCGGAATGAATTGAATCGTGATGCAGAAGCAAAATAGGTTTTCTCCTCGCGTCCTCGGAAACGGCGTTTGTAATTGGCGTGTCCAATCAGGTTGTAAAAGTAGTAATTCATTATCCTGGAACGAAAGGCTGTTCTGAAAAGCTGTGAGGTAAACCAATTTGCTTTGAAACGATGATCTCCCATCCACGCAGCCGGCGAAAGACCAAGTTTAAGTACTTCAACTCCTTCGGCCTTCAGTTTTTCAATGATGGTTTTCATGATTGCCTGTTCGGCGTACTGTGGAGCATCCGGATGTCGCCTTTTAAAGGCCGTCACATATCCGATAATTTTGCCGTTACGATAAATGGGATCCAGAAAAACGAAGGCCAACATCTTTTTGTCAGCGTCAAAAAAGTAGAACTTACGCACTTCTGGCTCTGGATTCGCGACAACAATCGGCCGATTCAAAAACCGGACTTCTTTTCGCTTCACCGTACGCGTCTTTCTCCAAGCCTCGGAAACCGCTTCGATTTCGTCTGCGGTCACTTCACCGAACCCGCATTCTTTTATTTCGTAGCCTCGTCGTTTGCTCCAGTTTTCGGCATAACGCAACCACTCTTTTTCTTTGCCCGCGAAATCGTAAGTCGCCAGGTCAAGCACCGTGTCGACGCCCATTTCGTTAACGTAGAACCCCAAGCCATGCAGGATTTCTGCGGTTGACTCGGAAATCTGGCAAAACGTGACACCTCGATTCTGGTCACAAAAGGATTTGATTAACTCCAATTTGTCTTCATCTGCGACCACTGGATCACCCAGCGCAAACGTCATGCCCCATCGTTGTCGATAACCGATGAAGCCCTCGAGAGAATTTTGTTCGTGATACTTCAAAAGGGGTTGCACGAAAGTCGAGTAGGCCATCGTGAAATCGCCATACTTTCGCAACAGCTCCCAACGATGCTTTCGTTCTTCGTCGGTGAAATCGTCGTCCTGTTCGACAGCCCAATAGGTTTGGCTAATGTCCAGCAGGCGCCGCCGAGCGCGACGAGACATCCGTTCCCCTCTGGCGCCTAGGCTATCGCGGCGTCGGATATATGCCCGTACCGGAAGGACAGACTGCTCTCGATTCGAATTGTCAGTTCCAGTCGTTGACACCCTGCGCTCGCCTTCCTGATCTAGTTTCGATTCGATTTTTGGCTGGCAAATTTTAGAGAAGCCTGCTTTTCTCGCCAATAGGTGAATTGACACGTAAAAAACCGACAAATACGACGTTACAGACCCGTTACGAACAACGACTGTTAGGGCTCGTAGAATAATCAAAGCGACCTTCGACGATACGACGGAGACATTCTAATCACCGTGGGCGATGAGAAAGTTCTCGTCAAAGGCGTGTGAAAGAAGTAACCGAAAAACAGGAGCCCGAAGAAGAGTAATACGAGATGTTGGCACCTCAATTCGATGCCGCGAGTTTTTGGCGGCGAGGCAATGAAGAGGAAGAACCGATCTTGCTGTCCCTCTTGATCCGGCAGAGTAAGGGCAATTTGTGACAAATTTCAGTTTTTAGATTTCAGATTCTGCATTCCGCATTCCGTATTGAGCCGGCTACAATTGAGAGATGGGCTAAGCTAACTGAAAGAAAACAACCATGAACAGATCTGCGATTCTAACCATCGAAGACGACCCGGCCATCCGACGGGGTATCGTGGACGCATTGGAATTCAATGGTTATCGCGTTCTTGAATCGGCGGACGGCAACGACGGCATGAACAAGGCGACGGAGTCGGAATATGACCTGTTGCTGCTAGACCTCGCATTGCCTGGAATTCCCGGCCTTGAGATTCTTCGCCGGCTGCGCAAAATTCGTCCTACTCAACCGGTGATCATCCTGACGGCCAAAGGCGACGAAACCGATCGAGTTCAAGGTCTCAAAGACGGCGCCGATGACTACGTCGTTAAGCCGTTTAGTATCAAAGAACTCATGGCTCGTGTCGAAGCTGTCCTCCGCCGTTCGCCCGAGCGTCCCACCAACATCGGTCAGACAAATTTCGAATATGGAACGATTGATTTCGAAAGACGCGAACTAAGATACACCGACGAAACCAGAGCCGAGCTTTCCGAGAAAGAAGCAGATTTACTGGGTTACCTGATCTCCAACCGTGGCCGAGCCATTTCTCGGGACGAACTGCTGTCAAGCGTTTGGCGTTTGAGCCCGAAAGGAATCACGACTCGCACAATCGACATGCACATTGCCCGACTGCGTGAAAAGCTTCGTGACAACAAAGAGAAACCAAACCTTCTGTTAACCGTCCGCGGCAAGGGTTACATGTGGACCGCTGGCGAAAATGGATCGGGATCATGAGAAGACCCTGGCAAATCTGGCTGGTTTTTATGATCTGCCTCGCCGCCGTGATCCCGGCCATGACGTGGTTGAGCTGGAAGACCATGCAGATCGACTCGCTGCGGGAAACCGACCGAGTTGAAACGGAAATTGCGCGCCAGGAGGCCGAGCTTCAGGAACGGATCAGCAGTGCACTTTATCGTATGGATCTGAAGCTGTTGCCTCTTGTTGCACAGGAAGCTGCGCGGCCACATTATCTTTACGATTCGTTTTATCAATTCACCAATCCCGTGATCGATCCGACTCAACAAATCGACGAGGGACTTACGGAAGTTCCTTCGCCGCTGTTGTTTCAGCCTCCCGAATTCGTGGCTTTACATTTTCAAATCGGACCTGATAACAAGATTACTTCCCCACAACGTCCAACCGGCGAACGCTGCCAGCTGGCAATAACCTGTTGTGGCATCACGCAAGCCTCGCTTGATGCAAACTCGATCAAACTGCAAGAAGTCGCTCAGTTTTGTAGTTACGAGGCGATGCTCGCAAAATGCCCGCAAGTAATGCTCCCGCAAATCGCCATCAACCCCGAGGCTCAACAGGGCGCCCAATCCGAGCTAAGCGTTTACAACGTACCGGCAGTCGAAAAAATGAGAAAACAGATCAACGACAGTCAAGTCGACAGGGATTTGTCGAAACAACAAAAAAAACGAATCCCCCTACCCAACAAGAGCCAGTTACAACAAATTCGCAGCGAAGATCGAGACTACGCAGAATTCAATCGTCGGCGCGATTCGACCAAAGTGTTTGCCGGGCAACAGTGGGCGATGAACAACACCTATGACAATCAAATGGCCTTGGGTAATTTCGATCCGCAAACACTTTCGAACCTGAATCTTTCTGTTAAACCGGGTATCATTCGGGAAGGCGTCATGCAACCGATGTGGGTGGATAATCATTTGATCCTTGCCCGGCGCGTTGACGGCAAAGAAAAACCCATCATTCAATGCTGCTGGCTTGATTGGGAGGCGATTCAAAAATCACTCAAGGCCGAGGTTGCCGACCTCTTAACTCAAATCGAGTTTCAACCCGTCAAAGAGAACAACGAATTGATCCTTGGCACGGCCTTGACGACCATTCCCGTTCAACTGGTGGTCGACAGCTCCAAAATTCTTTCAACCCTGGCGATCGAATCTGGCGACAGTTTCAAATCCACCTCGGGATTGAAAATGTCCTTGTTGGTCGCATGGTGTGGCTTAGGCCTCGCCGCTCTCGCGTCTGCATTATTATTGCACGGAGTCATGAGGCTCAGCGAAAGAAGGGCCACCTTTGTGTCGGCGGTAACCCATGAACTGCGAACGCCGTTAACGACCTTTCGCATGTACGCCGAAATGCTGGCCGAAAAAATGGTTCCGGATGATAAACAGCAGGAATATGCTAATACCTTGAAAGTGCAGGCCGATCGATTGACGCATCTTGTCGAGAACGTTTTGCAGTTTGCCAGGCTCGAACGAGGTGCAACCAGCGGCAGCAATGAGACGTTGATGATCGAAGACTTGTTCGACCGATTCTCTTCCAGATTGGTCGAGCGGGCTAACCAGGCGGAAATGAAACTTTCGATCGACATCGACGACTCAATCTCAAATCTGCAGTTCAAAACACAACCATCAACGATTGAACAGGTCCTTTTTAACCTGGTCGATAACGCCTGTAAGTACGCGCTGCCTTCTTCAAACAACCAAATCGAGATCTCCTGCCGACGACGAGGCAGGGTGCTTCAATTCAGCGTGCGAGATTATGGACCGGGCGTCGCTACAAAGTACAAGAAACGAATGTTCCAACCGTTCTGCAAATCGGATCAAGACGCCGCGAACACAGCTGAAGGCGTCGGATTGGGACTGGCTCTCTGCTGTCGCATGGCCGCGTCGTTAGGAGGACGGCTTTATCATGAAGACTGCGACGACGGTGCAAGTTTCGTTCTTGAGATTGCAGTGTAAAATGACTGGATTTCGAAGGCTGCGCAGTCGCTGATTACAGTTCCGCTCATCGCCCAATCGTCATTGGAAGGCGGAAGCCGATTTCTCCAAGTCGAAACGCAAACCCGATAGCCGTTCTTCCCTTTGACGAGCCGCCCGTTCTACATCAAAATTAATGTCGACAACCGAGGCATGTTTGAAGTCGACAGGAATAGACGGGATGAATTCGCGGGATGACAAGCTTGTGCTTAACTTTAGCCATGCATCGAAGCCGGTTTTCAGGTTTTGGCTAATTCTTTCATTGGGCCTCGCCGTTATCGGAGTGATTCAGTATCTCGGGGCAAGTGCAATCGCCATGACGCACTTCCCGGAAGGATATTCATTCGCGGGTAATTTCCTCAGCGACCTTGGTCGCAGTACTCACGATTACAGCGACCTGTACAATTTCTCGCTGATCTTTCTTGGGATCGGTTTGATACCTCTGTTTCTGACTTTGATTGTTGTCGATCCACGCGATACTTTCGCAATGAAATTGGCGTCCGGATTCGGTATTCTGTCCGCGATGGGACTGGTGGGGCTCGGACTGACTCCTTTCGATAAGTTTTTCATTCTCCACCATATCGCTTTAGGATTTTGGTTGTTCCCGATGTTTTATATGGCGATTCTGTTTTTTTACGGAGCGTCCCGAAGCACTTATGTCGGCATCGGATACTTAACCGCGAGTTTGCTGATGGTCGTCATTATGCTGGCCGTCCTACTCAGAGCCGATTCGACCGGCTATGAAGTCATGCAAAAGATGATTGTCGCATGTGGTCTTGTTTGGCTCGCCTACGTCGTCGGTTTTATCTTTCAATCGGGGCGTGTCATATTGAAATCGATACGGGAACCTGATTTGTCGCGCGAAGAGGCTGAAGACCAATACTTCAGTGAGATGTATCGGCAAAAGGCCGCAAGGGAGCGACGCACGTTGCGGTAGCTGGACGTAAACGTTGGTTCGCCGCATCGAAAGAATCACGCTATCGTCGATGTCTGTTCACTTCTTGTTCCACCCTCGCAACTCATAATATTTGTCTTTCGGTTCGCCAGTCCAACCGTGAATGCCCTGTTTGGGTAGCCAGATTAAATGAATGTACAAAACGACCAAAAAGAGTAATCCGAAAAACGACCAGACAACCAATCGGCCAAACAATGTCCACAAGACGACGAGGATGGCGGTTGCGACAAATAGTTTTAGAACCTTTCGCCATTTCGGTGGGCCTTCTTCAAAATGCCCCATCAAGATATTGCCGATCCCGAATAATGCACAAAGCAGAGCAATGTCGAACCAAATATTATTTGCAATGCTGAACATGGCTGATCCCCTTAAACGCGTTTCATTTATCATGATCGGCAGATCGGCTTGGATCATCCGCCAGGAGCGCAACCGAAAATGAATGGATGTTAGGGACTGCTTTCTCAAAAGCCGGGCCAAGTGCGACCCGCAGTTTTTCTCTGTCATTTGCCGGAACTGTTTCGATCAACTGCTCCAGCGACTCGTTGTAAATCCGTTTTGACTCGGATTCCAAGAATTCTCGCGCCTCGTCTGCTTTTTCTTTTAAAGCCTCTTTTTCGTCCTCTTCCAATTCCAAGACCCTTCCCAGGTCTCCCCAGAGCAACTCGGCAAGTGGCCCCTGCGATCGTGTGTTGATGTTGGTGACAACGTCCTTGAGATTGTCCATTTGATGCGGCAGCAACACCTCGAAATATTTTTCGCAGAAGTTTCGGGCCTCTTCTGCCATTGTGTTCTCGAATTCTTGTAGTGAGCCGCCGTTCAGCGTGTAAACGACGCGGACCTGCTCCCCAGTTCCTAATGTCCTCGGTACGACATTGTGTTTTTGACCGATCTGATGGTTGATTTCCGACGCATATTCTTGCCACTGTTCAGTTAGTTCTTTAAACATCTCGATCTGCTCCTCTACGAGTTCATTATCGCGTTTGAAATGTACAGAACGGACCAGATGTTGAATCCAATAAAGCTTGTATAATGACTTCAAGTCTTTGCGTTTTGACTCTTCATGGCGAAAGACACAGTTACCAGCGACATCGTGATAAAACTGCGGCCAATTCGAGGTCAAGTCAAAAGGGTTCTTCGGATCGAATTCTGCGAGCTTGATCTTGGAATTCAGCTGGATCATTAGTTGTTGCATTTCAAAGCCTGGCGAGAGCATTTGCTTCCAACGCTCTTTAATGGTTGCTCGTTGCTCTGGCGGCAGATCTTCAAGCCAGATAGCGATTGCCTTGGAAGTAATCTCAGCAATTCGTTGCCGAAGAATACCCAATGCAATCTCGCTTTGCTTCTGTTCAAACAGTTCGGCATCAAGAGGTGAGATTCCAACCAACTCTTGAACAATCTGATGATTTAGAAGTTGATAAAATCCGCGTTGGTGGATCAAAAAACGAATTTGAATCTGTTGCAGCCGGTTTCGCTGTCGTTCACTTAGTAGTGCGTCCAGCCGTTTCTGAAGTTTCTTATTCAGTTTGGTTCGAAAGTCTTCGAGTTTTTCAAGCCGTTCACGTCGACTATCCCGGTCGTTAAGTTGGGCGTCTTCCGTTAGCCGTGCAAGGTCTTGCTCCCAATCTTTTTGCCAAGAGTCAAAAGCCTTTTTTAGAGCAGTCTTTTCGTCTTCATCGAGTTCTAATTCGGCTACGATCGTCGGGTGATCAAAAAACTCGATGATCGGGTACACGGTATCATCGTGTTTGGGATACTGGTGGAAATTTATCTTACCGTTCAAGTCCATGTTGTACGAAAACTGTTTCGGCTGATCCGAAAGAAATTCAATCCAGTCGGACGGTTCATCCGGAAACGTATGACACGCTTCTGGTTGAAGCGTGAACAGAATTACCAATAATAAGAATGACCGCATCAAAGTCTCCCTTTGTTCGGACCCGTTGATCCATTCTATCCGGCCGTTCAAGTATTCCAAAATTTGGGGCCAAAAATTTGGGCGTGAACGGTTACAAAAGAGATTTGAAGATTTTCAATAATTGCTGTACGTTCATGAATAAGAATCTGCTCCATTATTGAAATTTTGTCGACTCATTCCGGGGTGAATTCAGATTTGTTACGATCTGCTCATGATCCACGAAACATCTTTCAAAATCCGTACGTTCCACACCGATGCGTTCAAGCACGTGAACAATAGCCGTTACCTGGAATTGCTTGAGGAAGCGAGATGGCAATTCGCCGAGCATATTGGACTGATCGAACTGCTTACCGATTCAAATCTGGGCTTCATCATTATCGACATGAATGTTCGTTTTCGGGTCCCGGTTTTCGAGGGTGACACGATTCGAGTACTCACCAGCTTGATAACACTCGGCACGGCCAGCGGGGAAGTACGGCAAATTGTCCACAAAAAAGATGAAAAGCAAATCGCCCTGAAATCTCTTTTTCATTTCATATTGATCGACCGCAACACGGGCAGTTCGGTGCCAATTGAAACAGAGATTCGCGAATTGCTCCTGAGAATCATCGAACATAACCACAAAAGTCCGGCGAGAACGGCTTCAACGTCCGGCTAATTTGAAACGGCCTCAAAAATTGACTGTCTTGGCGACAACACTGTTCGCTCGTGCGGCTGTTTTTCGACCGCCAACTCTACTAAACACCAAGGAAACGAATTGCCATCATCTGGGCAGGACCATCCGAATTCCACTGTTAGCCTGCGCCCAATCACTTCGGATGACATGGATTTTTTGTGCAAGCTGTACGCAACGACTCGCTATGACATCGATCGCCTGCCCTTGCCGCAAGCACAAAAAAGACCAATTCCTCACAATGCAGTTCGAAGCGCAACACACCCACTATCAACAATATTTCACGAACGCAACGTTTGACGTGATCCTCCGGGATAACAAAGCGATCGGGAGAATTTACATCGAAGTCAATGACGACGAAATTCGTTTATTCGATATTGCTTTGCTGCCGGAATATCGAGGTCAGGGCATCGGTGCAGATTTAATTGAACACTGGCAGCAGAAAGCGCGCGAAATTTCGCTTCCGATTCGGCTGCGCGTCGAGCCAGATAATCCGGCGCTGCGACTTTATCAACGCCTCGGTTTTCAAACGATTGCTGACGAACAAACCAACCTTCACATGGAATGGAATCCTGCCTCCGATGGTGACGAACCGCCGATCCAACCGTCCGAAACGGAGTAATGGCAGGAAATCAGATCAATTCGGGTTAGTCGCTTTTTATAAAGACGCCGGTGGGAATCGAACCCACTTGAACCGGGTTGCAGCCGGTCGCCTGGCCATCTGGCTCCAGCGCCAAAAAGTGGGTCATGAAGGAATCGAACCTCACGCCGCCACCTCACAAATTTTGGGCACCTGTTTTACAGACAGGCGTGAGGAACACGACCCCGTTTCAAAATGGAAATTGAAATGTCGAATTAAAGGGAAGAATGAATCAAAAACGACCGAGCAATTTTCCGACCTCCGAATTCCGACCTCCGAATTCCGACCTCCGAATTGGAAGAGCGTCTTCGCCAGGAATCGAACCTGGTCTTCGACCTTCGCAAAGTCGCGTGCGATCCGGTACACTCCGAAGACGGACATTCTCCGCTCGCTAATCAATTCTCTTGTCTAGATCCTTAAAGCTCGGTGAACACGTTGGTTGGGGATCGCTGCGATTTGGTGCGCATCCCGATATACGATTTTGCCCGGGTCGGTGGAACGACGGTGGGTGACATAGACATCATGTTGTCTAAGCAGTGTCACAAGTTCCCAGACGGTACTGATCACTCGAGGCGAAGAACAATCGAACCAAAACAGGCATTGGGTGGGAATTTCATCTTGCCGAGGAGCCCTCAAGTTTTTGTTGAACCAATTCAACGTGGCTCGGAGGGACTCGTCAAAATAGGGCTTAACCTGTTCCTCATCCTGCAACTGCCCCGCGGCAAAAAATATGCCCAATGAGCGCCCGGTTGACCGACAGCGCAAGCCGGTTTGAAATCGAATGTAGGACATTTTCTTTGAGTCTTATTCATTTCAAACCGGTTCAGGATGGTCATACGCTATAAGAATAAGACGCTGGATAAGCGAGAAGGTTCACGTTCCAAATCGGAGGTGGGAATCGGACGGAAGTCGGAGGTCTCTCGCAACTCGCAACTCGCAACTCGCAACTCGCTTCTAGTTTTCTGCCTTCAACCCATTAATAGAAGCCTGGCTTTGATTCGTCAGGTGATTTCGGGAACAGTCCAGCTTCATCGAAAATCACTCGATCTTCGTAATCGTTGAACCAGATCGCTTCTGGATTTCGACCCACGATTGCGACTTTGCCACGATTTGCCGCGTCGGCGACACCCCGCATGTGCTTAAATATCACGACCCCATTTTCGCCATGGGGAACGCCCAGCAGCGGTTCGTTGGTCACAGCGCAAACTTCCGTCTTGCCGATATAATGCGTAATCGAAAGTTTCGCGTGTGCTTCGACACCCGACAAACCCTGTTGCGATTTATTCAAGATTTGCCAAACTTCTTCGATCGGCACATTGAAAGCTCGGTGCCCGACGATGTCGCGACCGCAAAAGAAATAGTGATTCTCGATACCCTTGTGGCGCAGTTCACGCTGCATGATACGAAGCGCATCGGAATCATCGTTGATACCCCGGATAATTGGCGCTTGATTATCGATCGTGAGGAAATTGCGACTCGCCAGCCCTTGAACACTACGGTAGGTGTTGTCCAGCCATTCCAGCCCTCCTTCCGGATGCCGAATGAAGTTTCCATCAGCATCTTTTTTGAGGAATTCATCTGGATGATTGAAATGGACCATGAATCGCAATTGCGTCCGCGGGTATAGTTGGTGAAACCGATCGAGCATGTCGAAGAATGTCTTGTCAAACCGATCTGGATAAAACGCGAGTTCCTTAGTTCCAATCCGTATCGACTCAATGCCGGCTTCGGACAAGGCCGAAAACCAGTTGGCAATTTTGCGATTGCCCAGAACCAACGGATCGCCGCCCGACATCAAAATCTCTCGCAGTCGTTCGCGACCTGTTTCCGGATGACGTCCCCCGTTCGCTTCAACGATTTGATTATGCTCTCTGACATAGGCACAGATTTCTTCGATCTGGGCCAATCCCTTGGGAGCCATCGCCCCATCCGGCCGAGCGACGTCTTTCCGCGCGATCAGCTCCTCGCGATAACAAAAACGGCAATGCGCCGAGCAGGTTGAGGCGACATAAATCAGCCCCAACTCATACTTGTGAATCAGACCCTCGACAGGACTGTAATCCATTTGTTTTCCCGGGTCGTTTGATCCGGTCAGGTCATAGGTTTCGTCCGGTGAAGCTTTGATCAACCGTTGCATCGCTGAGCTGTTTTTGGCTTGCTCGAAATAGTGCCGGGTAATCTTGACCGGCATGCGTGATTCGACGTCGCGGTCGGTCCCTTTCAACTCAACGATCGCCTGCAATTCATCCTCGGTATAAAATCCCTGCATGTCACCCGCGACTTTTTTGTCCGCAAATTTTTGGACCCCGGATGTGATCTGTCGATCATATTTTGCGTTTTCAACGGAAGCTAGAAAAGCTTGACCTTGCGTTGACAAGACCGGATGCTCTGCGGTTGACATATTTGATCGCTATGGCTGAAGTAAGAAAGGTAAGTTACTTGTCACATCTTCATCTTAACAAAAATTCGTTGCGGCTTTTTTGTTCCGAACACAAAATCGCCGCGAAATCACTAAATTTTCAGAGTATGGGCCAGGCAAACATAAAAACATTTTATCCAAATGGCAAGATGGGCGGAAAGCAACGGTGCAAGGATTCGAACCCTGTGCGGCAGTTTTGGAGGCTGCTTGCTCTCCCAGGAGCACACCGCTTCAGCTGCTTTTTAGTTCGGCGTTCCAATAGGCGTCGCTGATGAAATTTGACCAGCTTTCAAAGCGCACCGAATGCCGTGAATAAACCGGATTCCAAGTCGGACGGACCGGCGTCTTCTTCAGCTTCATACCAGACTGCTGGGGCGTCCGGTCGGCCTTCTTGTGATTACAAGAGATACAGGCCAACACACAGTTGCCCCAGGTTGATTGGCCCCCCTGTGCCCGCGGCACGACGTGATCGATCGTTAAGGCGTCACCTGTCGGCTGCTCACCGCAATATTGACACGTGAAACGGTCACGACGAAAAATGTTTCGTCGGCTAAACGTCACACTGGCCGTCGGCACTCGATCAAACTTTCTCAGCGAAATGACTTCCGGTGCTCGAATTCGCTGTGACACCGCTCGAATAAACGGCTGATCGACTTCCGGCACGAGCCGCGCCCAATCGGCCCAGTCATAAAGCTGGTAGTCGTCCGGGTCAACCACTCGCGCCGTTTCATTCCACAGCAATGTTAGCGCTCGAGCGACCGTGGCAACATTTACGGGTTGCCAGTTTCGGTTGAGTACTAGCGTCGGGCGCTGAAGGACTTGAGCTATCATGTCTGCTTTCAAAATTAGGGTATCCGACCGGAATTGAACCGGTATGAACTTGGCCCACAACCAAGTGCTTTACCGTTAAGCTACGGGCACCAGATCTTCATATGCTGCGGTCATTTTAATAAAACTCAAACCTTTGATCCATTGTAATCAGGACGCAACGTTATACAAAAAGTTCACGATAACAAATTATTAACCATTGATCGCCGCCGATCAAATGACCAGCGACAGAACGACAAAATAAAGCGGAAGGCAAGGGATTTGAACCCTCATGACACTCTTGGTCGCACGGTTTAGCAAACCGGCCCGGCAAACCTTATCCGGCTACCTTCCGTTTTCGAAATGGAGGTCAGTTCCAAGGTCGGAAATCGGAGGTCGGAAAATTGCCCGCACAGAGGTTTTCCATTCTGACCTCCGCCTTACATGCTGAGGGAATGGCTTCGATTGCAAACTTTGATTCCGAGCTCCGAATTGAATAAAGTGGACCGCCGGGGAATCGAACCCCGATCTCCTGCGTGCAAAACAAGTGTCTTACCATTTGACGAGCAGCCCGTACATCAATGCGGAGTGCGGAATGAGAAATATTTGCTCTTATCATTCCGCATTTTGCATTCTGCATTCCGCATTCCGCATTCCCGAAGAGTGATCGGAGTGGGAGTCGAACCCACAAAATCGCCACGCTCTCAACGTGACCGCTTTTCCAGTTTGCGTACCCGATCGTCTCGAATTCAGAGGTGGGAAATCGGAATTCGGAATTGAATAAACTGATGTCCCAGCAATTTTCCGAACTCCCCCCGACCTCCAACTTGGAAGAATTGCGGATCCGGGTGTCGCACCACGGCAGTCCAAGCTTATGAGGCTTGGTTGAGCACTGGCCCATCCGCACAAATCAAAAAACAGCGATTCCTGTAAGAGTCGCCGAGTTGCAGACTTCGGAATCGAACCGAACGATTCGGCCTTATGAAAGCCAACCGAGTCCCAGCTCGTCTGCACCATCCGTTCCAACTCGAAGGTCGCACGTGGAATTGCTGTTAGGAACAATGATTGAAGTCTCCAGATGACAAGTAGCTCGTATGGGAATCGAACCCATCTCTTCAGCTTGAAAGACTGAGATCCTTGACCGATAGACGAACGAGCCTTTGCCAATTGGGAATTCGGTGGTCGGAGGTCGGAAAATAGCTCGGACAAAGGTTCTTCAATTCCGACCTCCGAATTCCGACCTTGAATTTGGTAAAGCGTCCCCGATGGGATTTGAACCCACGATCTCGACCGTGACAGGGTCGCGAGCACTCCAGGCTGCTCCGCGAGGACGTGTCTTTCGCTTTCGAATGCGGAATGCGGAGTGCGAAATTAATCACGCCGATTGTTTGCGGTCCGTATTTGTTTGGGCCGGAATCAATCCGAAATTCGATTCACTCCGCAACCAAAAGTCCGAACAACCGTTCCGCATTCCGAATTCCGCATTAGAGCAAGTGCTCAGGGCAGGATTCGAACCTGCAGTCACTCGGGTTTAAACCGAGTTGCTCAACCTTTGGCATACCTGAGCCTCTCTCGGAATTCGGAGGTCGGAACCATTGTCCGAGCAAAATTCCGCATTCTGCACTCCGCATTCCGCATTCGAGATAGTCCCGGACGGACTCGAACCGTCGATCTTCTGCTTGTGAGGCAGTTGCCTTCGCCGCTGGGCCACGGGACTGACTTGAAAAGCGGAAGCCGTGGGACTCGAACCCACAAACGTTATTAGCGCCACCTGTTTTCAAGACAGGCTCCTGATCCAGCCGGTTGGCTTCCAATCTGAGAGAAAGTAATCGTGTGTATCAGGTTCACGAGTTTGCATAACCAATTGTTATTCTTTCAGAAAATGCGAGAGCCGGATTCGAACCGGCATATCGACGTTCAGAGCGTCGCGTCTTGCCATTGGACGATCTCGCAGTGTTGTTTCATTGTTGAACGAGAATCTCCGAGGCCCTGATTTTTTCTGCCCCGTTTGTAGTACCGCCTTTAAGCGGAGTCGCACGTCTTAGCTTCCGGCTAAAGCCGGGACTTTGAACGGTACTCGACCTCGGGCATCCCAGCTTGGAAAAACTCACAACCTCTCCGAGTCGCAATCCAGAATTGAAGAATGTGTAACAGTGATTTCGCGCACCGAAATGCCGCCTCAAGTAGCCAAGGGGAGAGTCGAACTCCCATCGCCCGAAGGCACGACGTTCTGAGCGTCGCGTGTCAACCATTTGCACCACTTGGCCATGTTTTCTAAAGGAATTAGGAAGTCGGAATTCGATGGTCGATATAGCTGGCGGACAAACTCCCGCATTCCACATTCCACATTCCGCAATCCGCATTTGAAAAGAGGGACGGGTGGGACTCGAACCCACGCGTAGGTGCTTAACAGGCACCCGCTCTGCCACTGAGCTACCGACCCTAATTGAAATTCCCCGAACTGGAAGTCCAGAGAGACGGAATCGAACCGTCGAAACTTGCTTCAAAGGCAAGTCGCCTATCCATAGAATCTCTGAATGAACAGAAAACGAGAACACAATCCCGGACTGAAAGCGCCCAGAGGGAGTCGAACCCTCACTTCCGCCATGGCAAGGCAGTAGGCTACCGCTACATCATGGGCGCTGAATGGATACCAAATTGTCAAAGATCAAATTGGCGACGGTTTCCCTTCGCTCGCTCGGACAAGCCAGAGACTTGTCAGTACCCCGCCGAGGAATCGAACCTCGTCCGACTGTTTCGAAGACAGTCATGCAATCCATCACACTCGCAGGGCGAATTCAAATTCGTAAGTCGGAATGGGAATTTGGAAAATCGCTCGGACCAATAATTCCGATCTCCGACCTCCGAATTCCGAATTTGAAAAGAGCACCGGGCGGGACTCGAACCCACGTAGCCGCATTACGAAAGCGGTGTCTTGGCCGCTAGACGACCAGTGCCAATTTGCGAATGGGTTGCCAATCGCAAGTGAGATCGGAGGGACTCGAACCCTCACCAATCTGGGTAAGAACCAGATATGCTGCCACTAACACCTCGATCTCATTTTTTTGTTGATTGGCGCGGAAGGAATTGAACCTTCGACCTGTTGCTTATAAGGCAACCGCTCATCACCACTGAGCTACGCGCCAGTTGTCCAGTTTGCAGTCTTCAGCATGCAGTCGGCTTGCCAATTCAACCACGTACGTCAACACACCCGCATCTTGCTGCCTACTGCCCTCTGCTACTGCCTACTGCCTACTGACAAATGAGGCCGGAGGGACTCGAACCCCCACCATGCTGTTTAAAAGACAGCTGTGCTAACCGTTGACACCACGACCTCTTTGGCCAGGAAGCAGGCGCCAGGAAACAAGTCGTGACTGCCAACTCAAAAAACTAAAACTGCTTACTGCCTCCTGTATTCTGCCAACTGGTAATAAGTGGTAGCCTCAAGGATCGAACTTGACGCAACCCGCTTATCAGGCGGATTTGGGCAACCAGCCCCCGACTACCAACGACGTTACCTGTGTGTTCACCTTCCGTTAGAGGTCTCAAATTTGAGATCTCAGTCGAGTCCGCGGGAGTCGAACCCGCACCCTCGTGGTTCCGGACCACGCGTGCTTCCATCTGCACCTCGACGCGATGTCGAATTAAAAAAAATCAAGTGGTTCGGGAGGTGCTCGAACCCTCGTCCCCTGGGCTTCAACCAGGTGCTCTACCTTCTAAGCTACCGAACCGTTTTTTTCCGTTTGGGCGATGTTATTTGCCGGGTCAGTCCACAAAAAAAGCCCGGCATCTGTGACACCGGGCTGGAGTGATTCCAAAATAATATCGGCCAAGCGTCATGTGATCATTCGCTGTTTGCATACTGATAGCCCGTCAAAATTGCCGAGAAACATGGCAATTGGGCCGTCGCAAGCAATGCGATTTATCGAACTTGGCCGCAAAAACATCATTTCGAGTTAGATCCCTTGAACAAAATGTAAGTGTGAAAATTGGGTGTTCAGTGGTTAGACGATCACGACTTCAAATGGTTCACCAGAAATTGAGAAATACATGCTTGTCGGTCCGAAGACGAGTGAAGCAACTCTCAAACCGAGGCAAAAATCAGATGGATTGAAAATAAATTGGCCGTTCTTTGCTCGAAAAATCATTTGCCATTATTTGATTACGCGGTTGATTTGGTAACATTCTGACATCCTGAGCAAATTAACTTTGTGGCATCCATCAACATTATGGGCCGATCTTTCAAGATAGTCTTAACGATTGTAATTATTGCGTCGACGAGCTTGGCTGCGCTTTGGATTGTTGGCAGCAAACGCATGCGGCACGCGAAAATCCGGCGAGTGTGGACCAAACCTCGAGCTATCCGGGCAAACTTTTATTGTTGAAAGAAACGAGAATGTCAGCTGAGATCATTGACGGCAAAGCGATCGCCAAAGAGATTCAAGCCGAAATAAAAACTCTTGTGGCCAACTTTGTTGACGAAACCAATTGCAAACCGGTCCTTGCCGCAGTGCTTGTAGGCGACGATCCGGCGAGTCAAGTTTACGTACGAAACAAGGAACGAGCCTGCAAACGAGTTGGCATCGAAAGTCAGCTGCATCGCATGTCGGCCGATTCGACGACCGAAGATGTCTTACAAAAAGTAGTCAGCTTGAACACGAATCCTGAGGTCAATGGAATCCTGGTTCAACTTCCATTGCCACCGGAAGTGGATGAACAGCTGGTGCTCGACGCCGTCAATCCAGACAAGGACGTCGATGCGTTTCACCCGACTAATGTGGGCTTGATTTCGCAGGGTCGACCGAGGTATTTACCTTGTACTCCCCACGGAATCGTGCAGATGTTATTTCGAAGCGGCGTTCAAACGACTGGCAAACGAGTTTGTGTGATCGGCCGTAGCGACATCGTAGGCAAACCCATGGCCATGATGCTGGCTCAGAAAAATTGCGCTTTGGGCTCCGCAATGGCAAATGCCACGGTCACTTTGTGCCACAGTCGAACGCAGGGCCTGGCGGAAATCGCTTCCTCCTGCGATATCTTGATCGCCGCGATTGGTAAACCGAATTTTGTTACGGCCGAGATGATCAAGCCAGGTGCTGTTGTGATCGATGTTGGCATCAATCGAACCGAAGATGGTCTGGTTGGTGACGTCGATTTTGAAGCAGCATCCGAGGTTGCGTCCAAAATTACTCCTGTCCCGGGGGGCGTCGGCCCGCTGACTGTGACCATGCTGCTAAGTAATACATTGGCCGCGGCGCAGTATCAGACGGAACACTCCTTCGGAGCCAGCGCGGTGTAAAACGATTTATAACGACAGACTTCCCCACCAAGTGTCACTAATCGGCGAAAGTTCTGGCAATCGTTTGCAGAACCCGGCACCGGTTGAATAGCGTTTTTGAAAAACGTACTCTGCAACTGTTTCCGCGATAGTGTATTCTTATAAGCGAACACACGAATCAACTACCAGGCGAACGGTTCGAGACGCAAGATTCATGGGAGAACAAAAACGAATGCTCGCAAACGGATATTTGATGCGAGCGGTTATGGTTCCGCTTCTCGCGTTTTCGATTCTTTTTGTAACTGGCTGCAGCGGATGCCGTGACGACGGCTCGGCAGTTGCTGAAAAGAAGAAAGAGGAAGCTAAAAAAAAGAAGGAGAAAAAGAAGCCAGATTTTGAGAATCGCATGCCGGTCCTGTTGCCTGCGATCTTTCCCAAAGTCGAAGAAGACCAGAAGGATGGGGAACCGGATGACGAGGAGAATAAATCTACTCTTGAAAAGGAATCCAAAAGAAAAAGCGCGATCCTGGAGGCTCGACTTCGCAACCGCACCAAACTCGGACATTGGTCAACCGCCTATTTCCAAGTCATCGCAAACAACTTCAATGCGAGCGGCGAGTTCACAACGAGCAGCATTGATTCGGGCAGTTTGAAACCAATTCCAATCCTTGCGACCGACTATTATATCCAAACAACTCGTCCTGCGTCCCTGGCCAAAGGCGAATGGAAAAGCCTGGAGGCGTCGGTGTATCTACCGCGGAGAAGAAATAAAGACGCCATCACCACCAACGTTAATTACGAGTTAAATCATTCGACGACCGGACTGACGATGCTGGCTGAACCCTGGCCGACGAACCTGATGAAGCCATTTCAGTATCACATTGTCGTATTGAGCAATGGTTCCCAAGCATACAATTACATGACTTCCCTGGACTCCGTTTTGATCAACGAGACCGTCGTTGACACCCCGTTTCCGAGTTTCTATTTCGTCGTTCCCAGCCGCCCCGGGTATCCGGTTCCGCTGCCAAGGCAATCGCTCAACTGGACGACGATTGCCTACGTTTTGTGGGGCGATTTCAGGCCTGACCAATTGGACGAAAATCAACAAATCGCCTTGTTGGATTGGATTCATCAGGGTGGTCAACTGATCTTGAGCGGCCCCGATTGTTTGGACAAGCTTCGCGGCAGCTTTTTGGACGAATACTTGCCGGCCGAATTTGTATCCACTTACAATTTGTCAAATGCAGATGTAGATGAGCTGAACGAGTTTTGGTCGGTTCCGGTCGCAAAAAACAAGTCGGAAAAAAGATCACTGATCATTTCTCCCGACGCACCGTTGGTTGGCGTCAAATACAAGTCTCATCTCAAGGCCAGCTTTGTTGAACAATCGGGCGAGCTCGCGATCGAAAGGAGAGTCGGCCGAGGACGAATTGTAGCGACTGCATTTTCGCTGGATGATCAACAGATTCGCAACTGGCGAAGTTTTAACAGTTTCTTCAATGGCTGCTTGTTGAGAAGACCGGCTCGTGAATTCGATCGTACGTTGGATACTTCGGTTACGTTTCGATGGGTCGATGACGGAACAAGTATTTTTGATCCGCTGGTGGGCAGCACTTTGCGTTACCTCAGTCGCGACCTCAATCTCGGCGGTACGCCGGATACCCATAACTATCGACCGGCGGAGCAACCGGAAATCGAAGGCTGGCGCAGATTTGGACCTCCTGGGGACTACCAAAAATCGCCTGAAGAAGAATTCCTGATAAAGAGAAAACAAAATCAACAGCTTATTCGAGACAAATCAAACGTCTGGCGTTACGGCGGATACACCGATGATGCAAGGTTTGATGCGCATTCTTCGATGTGGAATACCTTGCCGCCCCAATCCGGAACAGCAGGCTGGAACGATGCCAGCGCAGTTTCTCAAGCGGCGCGCGAAACGCTGAAACAGGCGGCCGGAATCTCGCCGCCTTCGTCTGGTTTTGTCTTGAAAATGCTCGCCGCATATTTGTTGGTTTTAATTCCGCTGAACTGGCTGGTTTTTAAACTGATCGGGCGAGTCGAATGGGCCTGGGTTGCGGCGCCCATCATTGCGATCGCAGGAGCATTCACCGTCGTAAAGATGGCGTCGCTGGACATCGGCTTTGTCCGCAGCAATACGCAAATCGGTCTGCTGGAATTGCACGCCGATTACCCGCGGGGGCACATGGCTGAATATTCGGCACTCTATACTTCGCTTTCCACAGGATACGATGTCGAGTTCGACAACCCGTCTGCCCAATCGCTTCCGTTTGCCAAGAATCTGGATGGCGGACCTAAGCGCGAGAAAACGATCAGCCAAGTTACACTCGATCGATCCCGCGATAATCAACTCAAAGGGTTTCAGGTCGGGTCCAACTCGACGGGCATGCTGCATACGGAATACACCGTTGATCTTGACGGCGCCGTAAGCCTGGAACAAAACGATGATGGAATTTACTCGGTTGTCAACTTGACGCGAATCGACATCGCCGGCGCTGCAGTTGTTCGTCGCACCGAACAGGGCGACTATTTGGCGGCCAATATTGGCTTGCTGAAAAGCGGCGATCGCACCGACGGTCTTCAATTCCAACCAATTCCTGAAGCTCAAATCAAAATGATGTGGTTGCGGAATCCGGAGTTTGTCAGCACCACTCGCATGGCGGAACAAATCTGGGAGAAAGAATTCGGCAATCTTCAGGAAACGGCGTCAATCGAAAAAATAAGCTTATTCAGTGAAGTTGAGTCTCAGTGGACGGATTTTCAGAAATTACTCCTCCGTAGCGAACGCTTCGCAGGAATGCCGATGGATGCTCTGTGGGCGGAAAACCTTCGTTTTGGAGAATTCAACGAAATCATGCGATCGCTGACTGGAAAAACAGGTATCAACGTGGGACGGATGTTTGATGTGGTTATCGACAACCTTGAACTCGAATTGGGTGAGATGCGCTTGATTGGTCATTCAGACCAGTCGATTGGCGGAACTCGGTTCATCCCCGAATCAACCCAAACAGACCGGCAAACATTGATCGTCGTTCATTTGAAAAAAGGAAAACTACCGCCAGCCAAGCGAGATGTTAATGCGCTGGCTGACTTTGGCGCCGGTCGATCAAACCTCGACTATCCCGAGGATGAGTAGCTCAAGCCCACCTCGACCCCAAAAAAACCTATTACCAAAAAACAGACGAAATGATTGAACTCAAAGGTTTCGGAAAAGACTACGGTGAATTCACAGCGGTTGAACGCCTGGATTTAAAAATCGAAGAGGGAGAGATGTTTGGCTTTATCGGGCCCAACGGTGCCGGTAAGAGCACGAGCATTCGTTTTCTCGCCACGCTGCTTCGTGCAACGCGCGGCGACGGATCGGTGAACGGCTATAGCGTTTCTTCCGACCCGATGAATGTTCGGCGCAGTGTGGGCTATATGCCCGATTCGTTCGGCGTCTACGACGGAATGAAAGTCTGGGAATTTCTCGATTTTTTTTCCGTGGCCTACAACATTGGTCGAACACAGAGAAAACAGGTCATTCGAGACGTGCTCGAATTGTTGGACTTGACTTACAAACGCAACGATTTCGTCAACGGTCTTTCTCGCGGAATGAAGCAGCGCCTTTGTCTCGCCAAGACGCTTGTTCATGACCCTCCCGTATTGATTTTGGACGAACCGGCAAGCGGTCTTGATCCACGGGCTCGTGTGGAAGTCAAGGCGTTACTTAAAGAACTTCGCCGGATGGGTAAAACCATATTGATTTCAAGCCATATCCTGACGGAGTTAGCTGACTGCTGCACGTCAATCGGGATTATCGAACGTGGACAACTCTTGATGCATGGACCGATCGATGACGTCTATCGCCGGATTCGAGGCAATCAGATCGTTGAAGCCCGGATCGAAGAAAATCTGGACAAGGGCCTCTCTATCATTCGCAGCAGCCCAGACGTACGCGACGTACAGGTCGAAGGATCAGAAGTTACGATCGAGTTTGCGGAAGCCGATTTCGACTCGGGAACGTTATTGTATGAGCTTGTCACCAACGGTGTCAAAGTCCGCAGCTACTCCGAAAAAGAGCCGACTTTGGAAGACGTCTTCATGATGGTCACGAAAGGCCTGGTGTCGTGAGAGGTGTCATTCCAGCCGATGCCTATTTGGACAGCCCCACTTTTGGCAAATTTTCTGTCATAAACCCCTACAGGAAAGTCGTTTAACCGCGTGGGCAACGCCCGGCGCGGCCCGATGGGCACGCGGTTAAACGAGAACATGGCGCTGTCCAACGATGATTTAGTTCAACAGGATCGAGCCCGGGCCATACCGATCTTCACCGCTTTCCCACTGACGCCGGATTTCGCGCAAACCATAGCAGCAAAGATCAAAACGATCGCTTAATCTGTGCAGCACTTTGGCGGGCGGTGCATCTTCGCTGGTTGACTCAATCGAACTGGCGATTCGATACGACCGTTTTCCGTGCGCGCGATAAGCGTCGAACTGAACTGAATCATGTTTGTCATTGCAAAGCGCTTCAGGATAAACGCCTGCCCAAAACAAGGTGAAGTCACCAATGTGTTGGTGAATCTCTCTCTGTGCGCCCCCCAAGCGTTCTGACGCTTCGCTCACCATCTCCGGCACGCTCATCAATGGACGTCCCGTAACACCTCGCATACGGTGGACAACATCGTTTCGAATGAAGCGGATCAAGAGACCGCTAACGTAGTCAATCAGCGGCGGATCAACAATTCCCAGCTGTGCCTGAAATGTATTCTCTGCCAGACCAGAAAAGTAACGACGTACAGGTGATTTTTCAGGATTTGCTGTCACGTCAACAACCTCCGATAGTCACAAAATTATCCCGATACTCAACTGTAGTTCGAGATCCTGAAAACGGTCAAGTGAATTTTGCGGGCAATCCAAAGTTCACCGTATGATTCTTGCCGTTTTTTGTTTGACAATTTGAAAATCGATGGTTAGGAAACGGCTGACGTGTCATCTTTTTTCCGGTTCCGTTCGGCAAACCTTGGTTTTTGCCTGCAGATCGGGACAACGGTCTTCAATCGATGGCTTGAATCATGGTTGAAGCGAATTCAGAGATTTCTTTCAACGTCCTTGTTCGTGAGACGTCATCTTTTACATCGGCCATTCGTCGCACAATCGCCGAACCAACAATTAAACCGTCCGCCACGGACTTGAGTAGTTCGGCATGAATGGGCTGGCTGATTCCAAAACCAACGCAGATCGGCAATTCGGTCATCTTTCGAAGTGACGTCAAATTTTCGATCAGTTCGGGCGGTAGCTCTTTTCGCTCACCTGTGATTCCAGCGATTGAAACGTAGTAAATGAACCCCATCGACTTTTTGGCAATTTGAACCGCACGGTCGCCGGAAGTGGTTGGAGTGATAAGTTGAATCAAGCTGAAATCGGCATCTTCGCATTTTGCCGCAAACTGTTCCGATTCATCTACTGGCAAATCGGGCACGATTGCGCCTGAAAAACCTGCCGCTGTTGCCCGCCGCAGAAATTCGTCGATTCCCAACCTGAATATGATCGCATAGCTTACCATCGAAACAATCGGCGCCTTAACTTCGGAACTGACCCGTCCCACCATTTCGAAGATCGCGTCAAGTCTGGTTCCCGCGTTGAGTGCTCGAGTGTACGACGCCTGAATCGTTGGGCCATCGGCAATCGGATCGCTGTAAGGAATTCCCAACTCGATCAAATGACAACCGACGGCGTCGAGCGCACGTAAGCAGTCGGCGGTAAACTCAAGATCCGGATCGCCAGCGGTGATGAAAGGCATGAACGCTTTCTTGCTATCGGCCCGCAACCGAACAAAAACTTCGTCAACTGCCGACATTATTTGTCGAACTCCTTTTTCAGTCTTTGAATCTCAGCGGCGTCTTTGTCGCCGCGGCCCGAGAGACAGACGAGTACAATTTCATCCGGTGTCCGGGATCGCGCGATCTCCATCGCGGCAAACACTGCGTGTGACGACTCAAGTGCCGGCAAGATCCCTTCCTGGGTAGCGACTGCATCAAATGCCTGCATTGCCTGGGCGTCCGTACAACTTCGGTATTGCACACGACCTGTCGACATCCAATAACTGTGTTCGGGACCAACGCCCGGATAGTCCAAACCGGCCGACGCAGAATGAACGTCCTGCGTTTGCCCGTCATCATCTTGGAGTACATAGCTGAAACTGCCGTGAAGCACACCCGGCTCACCATAAGCCAGCGGCGAAGCGTGATTACCAGCCGAACTATTGCGTCCACCCGCCTCGATCCCAACGAGTGGAACATCAGTCTCGGCCACAAACGGGTAAAACATGCCGGCCGCGTTACTTCCGCCTCCCACACAAGCGACGACGATATCCGGCAATCGACCAAAGCGATCTTTCGACTGATTGATTGTTTCCCGGCCGATCACTGATTGGAAATCTCGCACGATTTTTGGAAACGGATGCGGCCCGACCACACTCCCCAGGATGTAATGGGTATCAACAACGCTCGACATCCAGTCACGCATGGCTTCATTCACGGCATCCCTTAGAGTGCGTGAGCCGGTTGTGACGGGATGAATCTCGGCACCCAGCAACTTCATACTTTGCACGTTGGGCTGTTGTCGTCGGACGTCTTCTTCGCCCATGTAAACGACGCAGGGAATTCCGAAATGGGCACACGCCGTCGCCGTGGCCACACCGTGTTGTCCGGCTCCGGTTTCGGCGATCACTCGCGACTTGCCCATCCGCAACGTCAACAAGGCTTGGCCAAGCGTGTTGTTTATTTTGTGGGAGCCAGTATGGTTCAAATCTTCGCGTTTAAACCAGATCTGAGCCCCACCACACAGGCCGGAAAGTCGTTTTGCGAAATACAACGGTGAAGGCCGACCCACAAAGTCCTTCAGTAAAGCATCTAGCCGTTTTTGAAACTCAGGATCCCGCTGAGCTTTCTCATATTCCGTTTGCAACTGATCGAGGGCCGCAACGAGCGTTTCTGGAACAAACCGCCCACCGAATTTACCAAAACGCCCCTTGGCATCGGGTAACTGCGAGTCAGAACTGGGTTGTGACAAAAACGAGCTGGACAAATCAAAAGCCAAGGTATCAGAACGTGACGACACAAGGATTTCTTTGGCAGGACGGGTGACGGAAAGGCCAAGCTCCTGCTGAGCCGACTCCCTGAACAAGCCCCACCGGCAAAAAAAATTGTCTCATCTTTAGGCGTGCAAAAGACCAATCTTCAATAGACCGTAAACCGCCTGACAAGTAAACGCGTCTTGCTTTAAGATGTTTATCCGACAGCATCAAAGACGGTTTGTGTCGGAACAGCCGACCCGTAAAGCTTCTACTGTGATTCAAACTGCCACAGACAAGAAACAAAAATGCCTGAGCTACCCGAAGTCGAAACGATGCGACGAGGAATATTGACGATCGTTGGGGCTACGGTTGTCCGGGCGCAAAGGACGCCCTGTGCAAAACGGCCAATCGAAATAAAACCTCGTATTGATCGCCTGAACAAAAAAGTCGCGGGACAAAAAATCAAAGCCGTTGAACGACTGGGCAAACGAGTCGTCGTACGCGTGGAGTCGGATGATCGCCTGGTTTTTGAACCGCGTATGACAGGACTTGTTTTGATTGATGACCCACCAACGTGCGAGCATCTGCGATTTAGTCTGGAACTCAAAAACTGCCCCCACAAGAAGTTGATGTTTTGGGATCGCCGCGGGCTGGGCAAGGTGACCCTGTTCTCACCCGTCGAATATCAGGCAAAACTTGACAGCGGAACCTTGGGGCCCGATGCCCTGGATGTTTCTCTCGACGAATTTTGTCAGCGGTTCGCAAGCACCAAGCGCGAAATCAAGGTCGCGCTTTTAGATCAGTCGACCATCGCGGGCGTGGGTAACCTGTACGCTTCCGAAATCCTGCATCAAGCCAAAGTCGATCCTCGCAGTCGTTGCGATCGTCTGTCGAAATCGCAGTGGAGTAAAATCTTCAAGTGGATGGTTGAGATTCTTGAGATGGCGATCAAGTACGAAGGTTCAACGCTTTCCGATGGCACCTATCGCAACGCACTCAACAGATCGGGAGGTTATCAAGACAAACATTTGGTCTACGACCGCGCGGGCCAAACTTGTCCGACATGCAGGACGACTAAAATCAAACGGATGGTCCAAGCTCAACGGGCAACATTTTTTTGCCCTAACTGCCAGAAAAAAACCACAAAACGAAACTCGAAAGCCCGTGCTTGATCAAACAAACAAGAACCCTCAAGGGTCTTGACCGTCTCTTGCGAGCCGACAGCCGGGTAGGTTGTGAGGGGACAGCAAATAGATTGCGTGCGCCATGCCAGCCTCTCGCACGGGAAAAAAAGACGTTTCACGCAGCTGTGAGCGGCAAGGCGCTTGCTTTAGGACCCAACCTCTCCCAAATTTGGGAGAGTTCGACGTCTCAGCGTCGGGTGAGGGTTGTTGATTCCGCAAGGAATCTTTGCGTTTCACTCTCCCGGACCCTCACGTGCCGTCCGGAGAGGGTGTCGAGTCGCCGTAAAGTAACTGCCATTCGGCTAGTGCCTTGCCGCTCATAGAAAGTGGCGCTGTCCAACTAGACCGTCGCTGAAATTCGAACAGCGTTGGACTCGTCACATGCGGCAGGTATTACCGGTGGCTGCCTGTTAACAGGTATTCTTATTGTAAAACACGTGCCTTTGCCAATAGAGCTCTCTACACGAATTTTTCCGCCGTGCGCTTCAATGATGTTATAACATGCATGCAATCCCAAACCCGTTCCTCCTTTGCCTGATTCGTCGGGCCCGGCCTTTGTCGTGTAATAGGGTTCGAATATCTTTCGCAATTTGTCTTGCGAAATTCCTGAGCCAAAATCTCGCACGCTCAAATCGACCGAATTTGCGTCGACGTCTTTCTTCAAACGAATAACCAATTGCCCACCATCTGGCATCGCTTGACGCGCGTTGATTACGAGGTTGAGCAAAACTTGTTGAATCTGGTTCCCAATCGCGGAAACCATGGGCAAATTATCGTCGACGTCAACCTCGACGCCGATTCTATATTTTTGAAGTTCACGTTCCAGCAAGACCATCGTTTCGTCGACAATGTTCTCAAGGTTGGTTGGCGCAAAATGTTCGCTTCGATTTCGAGCCATCCCCAGTACCGAATTCGTAATCTTTGTCGCGCGTTGTCCGGCGCTGAGGATTTTCTCAAATGCCTTGTCGCGCGCTGTCTGGTCGCGATTTCGCAATCCAATTTTCGCGTAATTGAGAATCATCATTAGCACGTTGTTAAACTCGTGCGTGGTCGTGCTCACCAATTCGCCAATCGCAGACGACTTTTGTGCCTGCGTAAGTTGAGATTTAAGTGCCTGGTTTTCATGGCGCAGGCGTTCAACTTCAACAATTAAGGCAGATTTTCCCGGATCAGCTGATGAGGTAGTTTGATGGGATGACTGATTGTGCTGGCACGAAGTCACTAGCAGTTTGTCCTTTCAGGTCGTTAAACCTTCATTAGTTGGCAGGGGGCACTTCGTTGTTGTCATGTCCTTAGACGGACCAATTTGCCTGATTGGTCTGTTAAGTGGTAAACGGACCGAGAACGATATTGCAACAACGTAATTCAGCTCACTTATCGTCATTTCAATCCGGGTTTCTAAACCACATCTATTTAATCTATAATTGCAGACCCAATTTTTGCGCGGCCATTCACAGGACGTGAAGTTGTGCGGTTCTGACAAGGAAGTCGATTATGAGCACGGTAGAAAAGTTTGATCATTTAGTCACGGAAGCCCAACAAGTTGGCTACAAGGTTCGTTACGATTATTTCGGTGGAACCGGTGGGGGAATTTGTCAGTTCGGCGGGGCAAAGTGGTTGTTTATCGACTTGGCTTTGTCGGTGACGGAACGACTTGATCTACTGGAATCCCAATTGAGCAACGATCCGCTGTTGGCGAATTACGAATTCTCTTCTGAAAATAACCGCGCCGCGTAAATATTATTCGTCTTGATACCAGCACCGTAAAAATTGGTGCCAGCGACTGGGCGAGTCACCCGTACCAATCGACGCATCGGCTGAGCCATCTTCCCAGCGACTCCAGATATTCGGTAGCACGACGGTTTCCAGGCTGATTACCTTGATCGAATTGGTAACCAGCCATTCATTGGCGGCCAGGATCGCATCATCAAACGATTCATGCTCGCCTTGATCAAAAATCCCAGGAGCCTTCAACTGCCGTGGAACGAAATCTCTATATTTGAGCATCCCAAATTTCCAAATTATCCCTAGGTTGATTCAGCGACCTGATAAAGTTCTTGTGCCTCAATATACTTTTCAACAGCTCGCGGAAGTAAGTATCGAATGGTTTGGCTTGCTGCGACTCGGGCGCGAATATCGCTGCTACTGATTTCGATCAAAGGACTGCTGATTGCATGGTCCAGAATCAGTGCCAGCCGTTCTTCATCCACGTAACGGGCAAACACGTCAAGATTGACCTTGTCGTTTCCCGGGCGATTGACGACCAATGGAATTGCCAGGGCACAAATTTTTTCGGGTTCGCGCCAGGTCTCGAACTGGTAGAGGGAATCGGCACCCATTAACAAGAACAGCTCGTGATTAGGGTGCTGTTCGCAAACTTCAGTAAGCGTATCAACGGTATAGCTGATTCCGCCGCGCTTTAACTCATTGTCTGAGCAGATAAATGCGTCGTGGCCGCTGATTGCCAACTCGACCAACTCAACTCTTTGTCTGTCCGATAAAGTCGCGCCGTCTCGTTTGTGGGGAGCGATCGAGCTGGGGAGAAACCAAATCTGGTCTAAATTCGCCTGCTCCCGGCAGTTCTCCGCCAATATTAAATGCCCATAATGAATCGGATCAAAAGAACCGCCGTAAATACCGAGTCGCATGGAACTTTCCAAATAGGATGAAGTTTTTCAGCTGCAAGTTTACACCACAATTCCAGCCGGGCTACCAGCGTTTGCACAGGATATACGTTCCCCGACAAAATGTAACGATCCATTCAGGATTACCCAACGACCTTCCCGAACAACGGACTCGAATGACCCAACGTGTCCAGCGAATGTGATATGATTCCGGCTGACGATGCAGAGCGGATCGGTAAACCGTTTGTCGTGCAAAGACGGATGACAGGTCCGTCCGATTAAGAAACCAAAAAATTATCGTGTCACAAGACCAACAGCAACTATTTGATACGGAGCCTCAACCGTGGCAACTCGATGACATGGATGACTGGGTGGCTGCGCGGGTGGCGTTTTCAGAAGCACCTTATGGTCCCTATGACTATGAAATCCCCAGTCCTCTCGAATCAGAAATTCAAGCTGGCGTTCGTGTCGAGGTTCCGCTCGGTCGAGGCAATCGTCACCTCAAGGGTTATTGTGTTGCGGTTATCAATGCCGGGCACCCCGACGCTGCCTCCGTCAACCCGCGAAAATTAAAGCCGGTCAGGCGAGTGTTGGACAGGAAACCCATCATCGGCTGGCGATTACTTGAATTGGCCAAATGGATATCCGAATACTACCTGTGTCCGCTGGGAACTGTGATTGAGACGATTGTTCCTCCCGGTGTTCGCGACAACGCGGGCACTCGGGAGATTCTGTTTCTGGCTTTGGCGGAAGGTGTCATGGAAAGGCTCTTACGGGACGAATTAAAGATCTCACCAAAACAAAGGTTGGTCATGATGCAACTGGCCCAGGGAGGCGACTGGACGCCACGCGAATTGGCGGAAACGGTTGGCTGCACCCAAGCCCCGATTTCGACCCTTCGCCGCAAGGGACTTATTCTGGCCTCCACCAGACGAATCCAAACTCGAACACACGAAATTCCAACCGAAGATCGAACGGCGAATCTGGAACTCAACGCGGACCAGCAATTTGTGTTGAATGAAATCGTCGCCATGGTGGAATCAAATACTCATCAATCGTTTTTAATGCACGGGATTACCGGCAGTGGCAAAACAGAGGTTTACATTCGCGCCATTCAAAAAGTCGTTGAGTTTGGACGTCAAGCGATTGTGCTCGTTCCCGAAATCAGCCTGACGCCCCAGACACGTCAACGATTTCGAGCGCGTTTTGATCGAGTGGCAGTCTTGCACAGTCATCTCACGGCCGCCCAACGCGCTTGGCATTGGCAACAGATCTCCGAGGGCAACGTGCAAGTGGTCATTGGTGCTCGCAGCGCCGTCTTTGCGCCAACCCCTCACTTGGGCCTGATTGTATTGGACGAAGAACACGACGGCTCTTTCAAGCAGGACAAAGCGCCTCGTTATCACGCTCGCGATGTCGCACGTTGGCGAGCTGAAAAGGAATCGGTGCCACTGGTGCTGGGCTCCGCGACGCCGTCGTTGGAAAGCTGGGCTCGGGCCGAGCAGGGGACTGATCGCCTTCTGAGCCTTCCCAATCGCGTGCTCGATTTGCCGCTGCCCGATGTTGCCACGATTGATTTGCGAATTGACTTTGGCGGACGCAAACGAACGGGTCCGATCAGTCAAAAACTGCGTCAGGAAATTCGCGCGGCGATCAACGACGGCGGTCAAGTCATTTTGCTACTCAATCGTCGCGGGTTTTCCACCCGGATTCAGTGTCCGGCCTGTGGACACGTTGAACACTGCCCCGATTGTTCGATTCCCATGACACATCACCTCGATGGTAACAAGGCGATTTGTCATTACTGCGATCACCAGATTCCAGAGCCCAATCGTTGTAGCGACTGCGGCAGTCCGGCGATTAAATTTTGGGGAGTCGGCACACAGAAACTTGAACGCGAGGTTCAAGCTGCCTTCCCCGACGTACCCATCACGCGGATGGACACCGATACGATGAAGAAACCTGGCAGCCACGAGAAAGCACTGACGGCTTTCCGCGAGGGCAAAACCAGGATCTTGCTTGGAACGCAGATGATTGCCAAGGGTCTCGACTTTCCCAACGTTACGCTCGTGGGCGTCATCAATGCAGATTCAGCGCTTCACTTTCCCGACTTCCGCGCGACGGAAAGGACATTTGGGCTGGTCACACAAGTCGCTGGCCGCTCGGGACGAGGCGAACGGGGAGGGCGAGTCCTGGTCCAAACGTTCAGTCCCGATGCGCCGGCGATCGTTGCCGCAACACGACACGACTATATCGGATTTGCCAAAGGCGAATTGCCAAATCGGAAAGAGTACCATTATCCACCCTTTGGTTTCATGGCGCGTATTGTCATTCGCGGTGAATCAAGCACGAAAGCGGATCAGATGAGCGAACATATCGCCGACGCTCTGACTGCGGCTGCGAAAACGCTGGAGTTGCCTGTCGATGTTTTGGGACCCGCTCCCGCGCCCGTGGAAAAACTCCGCGGCAAGTTTCGTTTTCATATTCAGTTGTTAAGCCCTCAAGCGGGCGCCTTGCAAGCCGTTGTCACGCACGCCAAATCAACGATCAAGTCTCATGATGATGTTCAATGGATTGTTGATATCGATCCGCAAGACATGTTGTAAGTGTGTGATCGAGTGGCCATTGTCCGCGAAAACATGTGGCGGCGGCCCGCCGTGACCCTATTGATGGCCGGTCACAGAGTGTCCGGCCCAGATCCTTGCCTACTTAATTAACACGATACGAAATAACTGATCTAGTTGCGTGACATGGGTGCTTCTACAATGAACTAATCTACAAATGCTTTTGTCTTTTGTTTTCCGTTTTAGGAAACTCATGTCGTACCGCGGAATCAAACGCGTGCTTGGTGAATCCAGCCTGGAGCGGAAGATCCGTTTCCTGTTTGGCATTTGCCTGCTGCTGTTGATTGCGGTTTCTTTTCTCTGGGTGAACCGCATTACCGAAGGCCTGATTCGAACCAATACTCAAGACAAAGCGCGGCAACTCAAATCGGCGTTTCTGTTGACAACTCACTTGATCAACAAGCAGGATACTACTGATGTCGATGACGTGTTCCAACACATGGAGAAGGAAGATCTCGTATCCGTTGAATACACGGCAGAGTCATTGATCGTCGGTGCAAGCGAGCCACGCTATCACACTAACCCGACTCGCCCAACTGATCCGAGCGAATTGGAAATCGTGTCCGATTTGAGCGACAAAGCCCGCGAGATCCAACGACAACAGGACGACAAATTCGTCTTCGGCGCAGAATCGGACCAGGATGACAATGTCTCAAAACTGACCAAGAAATACTTTAAAGATATTTACGTTGACAAAGATTATGTTTTCTACACCCCCGTCATATTCAAATCAAAGTGTACCTACTGTCATACGGCAACATCGGGAGATGTAAACGAGAACCTTCGATTCGACAACCTTGTAGCTGCCGAAAAAGATGAACAGCGTCAAAACGAACTTGCGATGGAACGTCTGCAAAAACGGCCCATCAACATTCTTAAAATCACGCTCCCCTACGGTGAAGCCAAAAGTGCGGTAATTCGAAACCGATCGATCTTGATTACGGTCGCGATTTCGACCACGTTCCTGTCTGTGATGGCGATGTGGTTGATTGTTCGATATGTAATCGTCAAACCGCTTCGGCATCTGCGCGATGTAACCGACGAAGTCAGCCATGGCCGCACGGATGTGCGGGCCGAACTAAACACGGGCGATGAATTTGAGGAGCTTGCCCGTTCGCTTAATCGGATGCTACGCCACCTGATTGACACCCAGTTTGCGTTGCTCAGCGCCAACGAAATCCTGGATCGCAAAGTCGATGAGCAGGCACAGTTGAACTTAAACCTCCACGAAATGAATCAGGTCAAAAGTGAGTTCCTGGCGAACATGAGCCACGAACTTCGGACGCCGCTCAACAGTATCATCGGGTTCTCAGAAATCCTGGAAAGAGCCAAGGGCCTGGAAGACAAACAACAGCGTTTTGCTTCCAATATTCGCAGGTCAGGACGACTGCTTCTCGACCTGATCAATGACATTCTTGACCTCGCGAAACTGGAAGCAGGCCAGATGGAAGTCAATCCGAGCGAATTCAAAGTTGACCAGATGGTGAATCAACTTTGCGACATGGTCCGCCCACTGGCTGAGAGCAAAAGCATTCAAATGGCGCGTAACATCGAAGAAAATCTGCCGCCTGTGTTTCAGGATCAAATCAAGATCCGGCAGATTTTGACGAACTTGCTTTCCAACGCCATCAAATTCACTCCGGAAGGTGGACGGATCAATGTCTTCGCCGGACGCAACGACACCGATCAACTCATTCTCAAAGTTGACGATACGGGAGTTGGCATCGCCGAAAACGACCAGGAAATAGTTTTTGAAAAGTTCCGTCAGGGGCCTTCCGCGATTGGTCGTGACACGTTGACGCGTGAAGTGCCAGGTACCGGACTCGGCCTTTCGATCGTCAAAGAGATTTGCATCCTGCTCGGGGGCGGAATTGAACTTGAAAGCGAAGTTGGAAAAGGAAGTGGGTTTACCGTCACGTTACCATGGAATCTGAAACAGACGCCACGAATCAATTCGGAAATTTCGCAAACGATTGACGACATCACAAAACAACAACGAGTGAACTTTGCTCGGGCCAGCGAAACACCCAAACCTACGGTTGAAGACATCAACAGTATCCACGTCGAGCCCGATTCGGACAACGCGGACGAACAACCTTCCAAGTCACCTGTCACCGCGGACTCACCTTCGGTTTCCACCCAACAAATCAATCAACAGTAAACGCCTCATGGCTGACTCCAAGGACTCGGAATCCAAAATCGAGATTTATCTTTTCACGGACGGCGGTTGCAGCGGCAATCCTGGACCGGGCGGTTGGGCATTTATTCTCAGACACCTTCCATCCGGCAAAGAAATCGAAGAATCCGGTTCCGCGAAACACACGACCAATAACCGCATGGAACTTGAAGCAGTCGTACAGGGCTTGTCGACGCTGAAAAGACCGTGCCGAGTCGAACTATTTACCGACAGCGTTTATGTCGGCAAGGGGATGACTGAGTGGATGCTTAAGTGGAAAAAGAACGGTTGGAAACGGAAAGAAAAGAACAAGTTGGTTCCTGTCAAAAACGATGACCTCTGGAAACAGCTCGACGAACAGATCTCGCGTCATCGCGTCAAGTACACGCGAGTTGCCGGACACAGTGGCCATCCAGAAAACGACCGCGTTGATGAGCTTGCCGTCGCCGCGTACCAGAAATATTTGTAGCCGATTCGTGGAATATTCGAATCAGCACAGCGAATAACTGGCTGAAAAACAGGGTGGCCGCGACTGAACGCTCATGTGTCCAGCGACGATAAACCTTGTGTAAGGGAGAGCGAAGCTATTGCTGAGCCGAGAAGCTCATTAATCCAGCTTCGATGAAAATCTATACGCCCATTTCAACAAGAAAGAGCCGGTGGCCCTGCCATCGGTTGCGGATCAATGTCCGTCATCCAAGTCAAAAATCTTTGCAAGTCCTACGGTAGCCATCAGGTTCTGTACGATGTTGATCTAACGGTTGGCTCGGGAAAGCTCGTCGGCTTTTTGGGTCCTAACGGTGCCGGAAAAACGACGACGATTCGAATCTTGATGGGCCTGCTGTCCGCCAATTCAGGTTCCGCAAAGATATTTGGCAACGATTGTGCAAAAAACGGAAAACAAATACGCCGTGAAATTGGCTATCTGCCTGGCGATGCTTATTTTTATTCGAACATGACCGGACGAGCGACGCTCCATTTCATGGCCGCCGCCCGCCGCAAAAACACGGATGATGAAACCGATCGTCTCGCCGCCGCATTTGACCTGGAACTGGACAAGATCGTTCGTCGGTATTCGACAGGGATGCGTCAAAAGCTGGGTTTGATTCAAGCCTTGATGCACAAACCGCAGCTGCTGATTTTAGACGAACCCACAAGTGGGCTTGATCCTCTGGTCAGAAAAACCGTTTTTGTAGAATTGAAACGAATTGTCGACGAGGGACGTTCAGTGCTCTTCTCGAGTCACTCGTTAAGCGAAGTTGAAGAACTTTGTGACGAGGTGATTATCCTTCGCAACGGCAGAATTGTTGAACACCAAAAGATCGAAGTGCTGCGCGAACGGGCGTTAAAACGAATTGAAGTTTCATTCACCAACCGTGCCACGTTACCATCATCGTTTCCAAAACAAATGCAGATCTTGAAACAAGTCAACGGGCAAGTTAAGGGCACCTGGTCGGGTGACATCGAAGACCTGCTGGCGTGGCTTCGAGATTTCGCGGTCGCAGACTTAATTATCGAAAGGCCTGATTTAAACGATTTGTTTATCACTTACTACACAGAAGAAACTGAATAAATGTTCAGCCCGGCAATTTTTAAGAAGACTTTACGCGACTCCCGCATATCGATCCTCTTCGCCGCGATCGGGATTGTGCTGTTCCAAATCCTGTTTGTTTGGGCGATGCTTAATATGGGCACGGACCTGCTCCAGTTTCTCTCCAAATTTCCGTTTCTGACAAAGATTATGGAAATGGGATTCGGAATCAACGTTTCCGGAGAATTTTCGATCAGCATTTTCCTGGCCGTATGTTTCACGCACGCGGTCGTACTCTCACTAGCGTGGAGTGTGATCATCGCGACGACGACTCGGACGACGGTAGGCGAAATCGAGCGAGGAACTGCGGACCTGTTGCTTACTCTTCCTGTAACTCGACCGCAGGTCTATCTTTCCACTTCCATCGTTTGGTGGTTGGCAGCCGCTTTGTTTTCGGTTTGCCCATTGGTGGGTATTTGGATTGGAATTCAGATCTTTGAAACCGACGAAGTAGTCGAAATCTCACGGTACTATGCACCAGCCTCAAACTTCTTCACGCTCAACTTGACAATTGGTGGTCTGGCATCGATGATCGCCTGTTTCCTCGATCGGAGAAGTGTCGCGATTGGAACGATTGTCGCTATCTTGTTAGTTTCGGTCGTATTAAATTTTGTCGAACCGTTTATTGAGTCAATCAAGTCCATTCGGTTTCTCGGGTTGTTAAATTATTTTCGACCTGTCGATGTGGTTCGAACGGGCGATTGGCCCATGTTCAACATGGTGGTTCTGTTCTTGTTGGCCGCCGTTTGCTGGACGATCGGATTAATCACCTTCGCGCGTCGCGATGTTCCCACGGCATAGTCAGCCGATGTGGTTTCGCGCTAAAATGATGGCAGATTTGCCTTGGTAGTTCCCGCGCGACTGAGTGTGTGTGCGCTCTTGTCATCCTGAACCGAGGCACGAGGTGAAGAATCTACGGGAAACAGGCGAGATTCTTCGGTCGCAAGCTCTCTCAGAATGACAATGACTGTAAATAATTTCGAAACCGCTCTATTCCGAATTTGCTCATGACCAAAACGGATTCAAAAGCGACGATCCAACAACTGACGCAGCCCGTTCAGTTTCTAAAAGGAGTCGGGCCTCACCGCGCCGAGTTGCTTGAGAAACTTGGCTTGCGCACCGCTGCCGATATGCTGTTTTTCTTTCCCAGAAAGTATCAAGACTTTACTCAGCAATCCGAGATCGACGAAATCGTAGATGACGAATTGGTCAGCGTGGTGGGAACAATCGACGATATAGATCACACCGTCGCAAGTACCGGCAAACACGTTCTGTACGTTTTGCTTCGACGTGACAACCAGTTTTTGCGGGCCGTCTGGTTCAACCAGCCTTTCCTGGTACACAAATTTCAAATCGGACAGAGAGTCATGTTCCAGGGCAAAGCGCGGATGGTGGGTGGGCGATTTCAAATGAGCCACCCGACGGTCACCTGGATCCAGGGCGACGATTCTGCTGTCGAAGCACAACAGTTGTTGCCCGTTTATCGCCTCACCGATGGCATCAATCAACGCCAGATTCGCGAAATGGTCGCCCGCACTGTGGATGAATATGCTCCGCTTGTCGAAGAGGCCATTCCCAACGAACTGCGAGGTCACGCAGCGGTTTGTGATATCGGGAAAGCGATTCGCCAGATTCATGCTCCCGCAAACTTCCAGGAAGTTGAAGACGCGCGTGGTCGCTTGGTTTACCAGGAATTGTTGATTCTACAATTGGCACTCGCGATTCGGCGTCATCGCGTTCGAACGAGTTCGGTCGCACGTCAACTGGAAATGACGCCAAAGATTCGCGCACGCATTCTCCGCCGGTTGCCTTTTGAATTGACCGAGTCGCAAGTGGAAGCACTCGACGTGATTGCGGACGATTTGAATCGGCCTTATCCCATGAATCGACTGCTGCATGGCGATGTCGGCAGTGGGAAAACGGCAGTGGCGGTCTGTTCGATGCTGGTTGCAGTTGCACATGGTTGCCAAGCCGCGTTCATGGCTCCTACGGAAATTTTGGCCGGGCAACACTTTCGGTCCATCACTGAACTCCTTGCCGGAAGTCGTGTGCGAATCGAATTGCTCACCGGCAGTTTGAAGTCTGCGCAGCGAAAGAAACTCAACCAGGCAATCGCCGCTGGTGAAGTCGACATCGTCGTCGGAACTCAAGCAGTTGCAAGCTCGAAAGTTGAATTCAACCAACTGGGTCTCGTCGTGATCGATGAACAGCACAAGTTCGGTGTCAAACGCCGAGCCTCCCTGAAACAATCGGGGCACGATCCACATTATCTTGTGATGACGGCGACGCCGATTCCACGTACCGTTTCAATGACACTGTTTGGTGATCTCGACATGTCCGTTCTTGAAAGACCGGAAAATGTCGGCTCAATCGTGAACACTTACTTGGGCAATGAAAACACTCGAGCCGAATGGTGGAAATTTTTTACGAAGAAACTACGCGACGGCCGACAGGGCTTTGTTATTGCGCCGCTGGTCGACTCAGGCGACGAATCGAATCTTGGCAGCGCCGAACGACTGTACGAGTCGCTTGCGAACGGACCGCTGGAAGAGTTTCGGCTGGACGTGTTGCACGGCCGACAAACGGCTGAAGAAAAGGAACTCGCGCTGCGAGCGTTCGCTGACGGCCACACTCAGGTGATTGTTGCCACAGGTGTCGTCGAAGTCGGCATCAACGTACCTAACGCAACGGTGATGACAATCGAGTCAGCCGAGCGGTTCGGACTTTCGCAACTTCATCAGCTGCGCGGTCGAATCAGCCGCGGCACGCATCCGGGATTTGTGTGCGCGTTTACTTCCTCGGACGACCAGATGGACAACGAGCGTCTGAAAGCTTTTGTTGAATCGAATGACGGGTTTAAGCTCGCCGAGACGGATCTGCGCCTGCGTGGCCCCGGGAATCTGTTTAGCACTCAGCAAACTGGATTTCCGCCCTTGATGATTGCCGACCTCATTCGCGACGAGAAAATTCTCTCCGCCACGCAGCAGGATGCCCGCCGAATCATCAGCCAGGATCCCGATTTATCAGCCGCCGAGTATCAGCGCTTGCGGCGATTGGTTTTCGCCCGATATGGGAAAGCGCTCGATTTGAGCGATGTCGGATGACAAATACTACGCGAGTGGCTTTTCACCATCTAATGAAAAGTGGTCGTGAAGCTGCACGATTTTGCCAACAATCGGATCGCGATGCGAGGAGCCGAAATCTCCAATGAGTGCGCAACTTGCGTATCCGCGAATGGCAGATTCGTATTCTTTTTCCCAGCGACGAAACTCTTGCTCTTCTGTATTGGAGCGAAAGGGAAATTTGGTGGACGGGCTTTTAAAACCACACCGCCAGGGCTTCGGCGTCAAACGAGCCCGATAACAGTCTTGAGTTTTGCACAGCGAAACGTACAGTCGATCAGATCCAAGTGCGTCAAGCAGACGAACCGAATTGGCTTCGCTGGCCGGGATCAATTTCGTGGTAATGATGATTCGATATCCGTTCATCGTTCGATAAAGTCGCAGCCCAAGCGATGAATCCTGCAAGCAAAGATTGTCGATCTTTTCGATCAGCTGTTGTTCGAAAGACGGCTCCTCCTGTTTTTTCTTGAATAGACCGAAAAGAGATTTGCCCTGCGAAGAATTCGGTTTGTCGACGTCGGCAATGAACACGTTGGGTGTATTTAAGACTAAGACACCATAGTTGTTGCGACTGATGATGCCGATTTGTTGTCCATCATCGGTAAACTCGTCAACGATCTCTTCCCTGAATGGTCGCTCGCCCTCGTAATAGCCACCCTTGTGAAGTTGACCGTCGGCCATGGCAGTCGCGGCTGCCTTGGCACGTCGTTCGGCGACTCGCAGAGCATCTTCAAGGCTTGAATTGGAATATCCGAAACAGGTCACACTAAATTCGCCGTCGCGACCGGTTGCGGAACTTTCGGCCCTGGTCCAAAAACGAAAAAATTGCATGTCTGTCTCCATTCGCTGTAAATAGATTGATGCATGATAACAGCAAGTTGCAAAATTCGGGTTTCAGGTCAAGGAATTCGTAAGAATCCAGCTTGTTCGCGATGGGGCAGTTCGAACTCCTTCGGTCGCTCCGCTCTCTTCCATTTGGCTTGCATATTAGTTGGACAGCGCCATGCCTCGTTTAATCGCGTGCCCATCGGGCCCATCGGGCCGCGCGCGGGGCGTTGCCCGAATGGCACTTAATTTACGGCGACTCGACACCCTTCTCCCGGCGACACTTGAGGGTCCGGGAGAGGGAAACTAAAAGACTCCTTGCGGAATCAACAACCCTCACCCGACGCTGAGACGTCGATCTCTTCAAGACCTGGGAGAGGTTGGATTGCCAATTAAACGCAAGCTGGAGATGTCATCCTGAACCGAGTGGAGCGAGTTGAAGGGAAGGATCTCTCGTCGATCTTAGTGGGATCCTTCAGTCGCTAGAGCTCCTTCAAGATGACTTGATAAACCAAAAACCATCCACATAATTTATGTTCATCTGTTACGTTGTCCTGCGCTGCGGAATGTAGGGCTCAGGATGACTTGGCCCAACTCCGTCGAGAGTCTATCAAACGGCAACGGCGATTTCTTCACCAACGGACCATTTTTTTGGATCAGTTTTGTCTCGCATCACACGCCGATAGATGGTATCGCGTTCAATCGGCTCGCGACCCGCTTCACGAATAAGATGCTCAAGCCGCTCAACCGACAGAAACTCGGGCGTGATCGCACCGGCGTCATGATAGATCAACTCATGCCGAACCGTACCATCAAGATCGTCGGCTCCGTAAGACAAAGCCGTTTGCGCCGTGCCAATCCCCAACATGATCCAGTAAGCCTTGATGTGCGGAATGTTGTCCAGCATCAAGCGGCTGATCGCCATCGTCCGCAAATCATCCAAGGCAGTGGGCTTCTTGAGATGAGATAAACCCGTGTTCTCTGGATGAAATGCAAGCGGAATAAACGTTTGAAAACCGTTGGTTTCATCCTGTAATTCACGTAACCGAATCAAATGGTCAACACGATGAAACGGCTTCTCAACGTGACCGTAAAGCATCGTGCAATTCGTCTTGAGACCCAATTGGTGTGCGGTGCGATGAATGTGAATCCAGTTATTGCTGTCCGCCTTGTGTTCGCAGATCTGATCACGAACTTCCGGGTGAAAAATCTCGGCGCCACCTCCCGGCATACTGCCAAGCCCGGCATCCATTAGGTCTTGAAGGATTTCCGCTGTCGGACGTTTGGTCAAATGTTCAAACCAGTTAATTTCGACGGCTGTCCAACCCTTCAGATGAAGTTGGGGATAAGCATCGTGCAAAATCTTGATGTGATTCAAGTACCAATCAAACTTACACTGGTGATGAAGGCCACCCACGATATGCATTTCCGTGCAGCCGTTCTCAACTGCTTCTCTACCTCGCTCAAGTATCTGCTCGTCCGACATGATATAGCCCTTGGGGCTTCGCAAGTCCGACCGGAACGCACAAAAGGTGCAACGATAAACACAGATGTTGGTCGCATTGATGTGGGTATTGATGTTGTAGTAGGCAGCCTTGCCGTTTTTGCGTTCGCGAACAAGATTAGCCAGCTGACCCAGATCATTGACAGGAATATCGGGATCGTACATCACCAAACCGTCGTCCAATGTAAGGCGCTCGCCAGCTTCAACTTTTTCCTGGATTGGCTTGAGACGAGCATCAACTGAGAAAATCATGGCAGTCGGTTGTTTGGTTGAATGAGGTTTATTTTTACGTGGGATAGGCATCCTGCCTGTCATGACAGCACGCCCGTGGCTATGTCGAAGCGGCAGGTCACAAATCTTGACAAGCTAGAAGCTTATCCCACGTTGTTTAACGACCAGCCGCAGGCGCCGTCCAGACTTTAAGCCGACGCCTGCGGCTGGGCGTTAAACAAATGAACGCGTTTGCCGCCGTAATGTCGGTAAGGCCACTGGCATTGTGCCGCATGGAAAGGAATATTGCATTCATGGCAAGCCCAAGAGTTTATTTTGCCCAGGCGAATTTGTCCACGGATAATCGCCGTTGTGCGGATAACCGCAGTACAACGCCTCAA
This sequence comes from Planctomycetaceae bacterium, assembly GCA_024638965.1. Taxonomy (GTDB): domain Bacteria; phylum Planctomycetota; class Planctomycetia; order Pirellulales; family Pirellulaceae; genus Mariniblastus. The sequence continues at coordinate 16,219 of JAHEJI010000002.1, read as the reverse complement.
ATAACTAACAGATCGACTGCGGTCACCACAAACAGACCTATGCTGACGATGGCGTTGACATTGAAAAAAGCGGCATTCACGCGGCTGAGATCCGCGGGCCGCACAATTGCATGCTCATAAATCAAAAGTGCCGCAACGGCCAAAACGCCCAGCCAGTATACCCAGCCCAGCCCCAGATCGGGACCAATCCAGCGGCCTAACAAAGGTAACAGAATCAACAGTCCAATCATGATGAAATGACAAATCGCCGCCAATCGTAACGCCCCGGCAATTCCCAAGCGGACCGGAATGCTTTTGAGTTTTGAGTCGACATCGAAATCGTAGTCCTGGCATGCGTAGATCATGTCAAACCCAGCCACCCAAAACAGCACCACCAACCCCAACACAACCGCTGGAATCACGTCACCCGGATGTGCCATAACTTCAATGCCACGAATCCCGATCCAGGCGCAGATCGGGGCCAGCATTAACGCCAGACCCAACCAGAAATGGGCCAACGTTGTAAACCGCTTTGCGTAGCTGTAACCCAACAACACCCCAAGCACTGGAACAGAGAAGGCGAGCGGCAGCCAGTTCGGCAAAAAGAAAAGCGTTCCGGCAAAAAAAATCAATGAACTGACCAACGTGAACAACACCACAGATTTCACCGTTAGTCGCCCTGTGGGAATGTGACGTTCTTGGGTACGCGGGTTCTCGGCGTCAATTTTTCGGTCGGCCAATCGGTTGAAGGCCATCGCCGCGCTGCGAGCGCCGACCATACACACCAAAATCCCAATCAGTTCGGTCCAGCTGAATCCTGGTGAAGCGGATTCAATCAACGGCGCCGTCCACGCCATGACAGCTGCCAGTAGAGCAAACGGCAGCGCGAAAATTGTATGGCTAAAACGAATCATCTCCAGCAGCTGTTTGATTTGTTGCATTAACTGATTGCCATTTCTCGGTTTTGTGTCAGGTTCGCAAACAGTGTAGCAACAATTGTCTCAATTGTTTTTGATTACATAGTGTTGCTCTGCAATTGGGACAATTGCAACTACCTTACGATCCCCATCGCTTGATAAGCTGATTTTCGATATCAAGATGATCGGCGACACGCGCCACCATAAAATCGACCAGATCGGTGACCGATTCGCAACCGTGGTAGAAACCCGGAGAAGCTGGCATGATGGTCCCGCCAGCGCTGCACACACGTTCCATATTCTGAATCTGAATTAACGACAACGGTGTTTCCCGAGTAACCAAAATCAACGGGCGGCGTTCTTTTAAATGCACATCTGCGGCTCGCTGGATCAGGTTTTTCCCGGCCGCAGTGGCAATGCCGCTGAGCGTGCTACCGCTGCAAGGACAGACCACCATCGCGGATGTTTTGTGCGAGCCACTCGCAATCGGAGTCATGAAGTCCTGGTAATGATGGTAGACCACGTTTGCGTCACCGCTGAGATGGGGCAGCAACTGAGTCAGCTCAAACTGCTTCAGATCGACTTTGATCCCGAGTTCGTGATCCAAAATCAGGCGAGCTGAATCACTGATCGTGAGATGTACTTCGATACCCGCCGCGATTAAGACTTCCAGCAGTCGCTGACCGTAGATGACGCCGCTCGCGCCGGAAATCGCCAAAACAACCGGATGATTCACTTGACCCCCACATACAAAGTCGCGATACCGAACGTCAGCGGATAAAATTTGGCCGTCGACAGGCCGACAGCCAACATTTTTTTGACAAGGCTTTCGTAACTGGGAAATTCGCCAACGCTATCCGGAAGATAGTTGTAGGCGCTGGAGTTGTTTCTGGCGAACTGCTGGCCAATCCTGGGAAGCACATTTTTGAAATACCATCCGTACAGGCCTTTGATGGGTTGAGATCGGGGCATGGTGAATTCCAGGATGGCAACTTGGCCGCCCGGTTTGCAAACACGAGTCATCTCTGCCAAACCCAAATCCGTATCGGCGACATTTCGCAATCCGAATGCTGCTGATACGATCTGAAACCGGTCGTTTTCAAACGGGAGATTCTGGGCGTCGCCTTCAACAAAGCTAACCTCTCGACCGGTCTTACGGCTTTTCGAGCGGCCGACTTCAAGCATTTCAAAGCAGAAATCGGAGCCAACTACCGGCACCGCGCCGTCCGTATACTTGTGAAAAGCGAACGCCAAATCGCCAGTTCCTGTGCAAACGTCAAGGATTGGATCGGTCTTGTTAGGGGCCAGTTTGCGAACCGTCTTCCAACGCCAATAGCGATCGACATTCATCGAAAGCAGATGATTCATGCGATCGTATTTTGGGGCAATTTCGCCAAACATATCGCGAACGCGTTCGCTGGATTTGTCGACTGGCGTGGTCATTGATTTGTTCAAGTGAGCACTGGGGATTCTGACTACGGACGACTGGCTAACCGAATCAACCAAGATACATTAACGGGCTATTGTCAGCTATGATCCGCCAAACTCCGCGAATGTTTAAATGAACCCGAATTTGCAAGTCTATTTCCTGCCATCGACGCTGCAACCCGAAAACCTCGTCGATCGAGTCGTAATTGTCGTGGATATCCTGCGAGCGACAACAACAATCGCCGCTGCACTGAATGCAGGTGCGGCCTGTATCGTTCCTTGCCCCAGCATCGAGTTGGCTCGGCAAACGCACGTTCAACTTGGCGATTGCTCGGTAATGGGCGGAGAACGACAAGGCAAAAGGATCGATGGATTTCATTGCGGCAACTCGCCACAGGAATACACGCCCGAGGTGATCAAGGATAAAACCTTGATCTTAACGACAACCAACGGCACGATTGCGATGGAAAAATGCCGTCAAGCAAAGCGGGTTGTATTGGGTTCGTTCGTCAACCTCGAAGCGGTCATCAACGACGTCTGGGCGGAAGAGAAGATTACCGTTTTGTGTTCTGGAACCGATGGATTCGTCACAAGCGAAGACGTGTTGTTTGCCGGTGCGTTTGTTGAACGAATTGACAGAAATGTACCGGAAGTGTCGATCGACGATGGTGCACAAACGGCGTTGAACCATTGGCTGCTGGTTCAAAAGCGAATTACCAGGGAAGACTATGAATTGGCCGATTTTATGCGAACCGCTCGCGGCGGAAAGAATCTAGTTCGTATCGGACTGGACTCGGATATTCGGTTTTGCGCCCAGATTGATACGATACAAAATGTTCCCGTGCTGGATGTCGGTAAGTGGTCGATCCGAGCCGGAGGCTGAAATAGTTCGAAGCTTAATAGTCAAGTGATTCAGCTCGCAAATTAATTGGTCCAATCATTGCCTGCCGTAGACCGTTTTCATGTGGACGCGTAAAATCTTTACTTCCAACGACACCGTGAATCAGGATCAATTTAATGACCAACTCTTCCGTTGAAAGTCCGTCTAAACCGAAAGACATGGAACAGATCGTTTCGTTGTGCAAACGACGCGGATTTTTGTTTCAGTCGAGTGAAATATACGGTGGTTTGCAGGGATTCTGGGACTACGGCCCGCTGGGCGTTGAGCTCAAACGAAATGTCAAAGAAGCATGGTGGCAAGATATGGTTCGCGGCCACGACGATGTGAACACGTTGCCCGGCGCGCCTTCACCCTATGCGATGGAAGGTCTCGATTGCACGATCATCATGCACCCCCAAGTCTGGAAATGCTCCGGTCACTACGACCTGTTTCATGACTTCATGGTCGATTGCCGGGAATCCAAAAAGCGATATCGACACGACCAACTCAACGGCCGTTGGGTCGAAGCAAAAGACAAAAAGATATTTGTGACGGCACCTGCCGGCGACGACGAGCAGGCTCATTTTGAAAAACAGGCCCTCAAATTTTTCAACTTGCGATCCAAACATGCAGACAGTCTCAGCTGGGACGGCGACTCAACCTGCCTGACCGAAATCGACGGATTTGACCAAGTCCTCGGTCCCGATGCGAAAACACTTGGCACTTTAACCGAGCCTCGCGAATTCAATTTGATGTTCAAAACCGTTGTGGGTGCACTTTCGGGCGAAGAAGGCACATCTTTCCTGCGCCCGGAAACGGCTCAAGGTATCTTTGTGAATTTCAAGAACGTGCTCGACAGCACGCGACATCGGTTGCCATTGGGAATTGCTCAGATTGGCAAGAGCTTTCGCAACGAAATCACGCCCCGAAATTTCACTTTTCGTTCGCGTGAATTTGAACAAATGGAGATCGAGTTCTTTTGCCATCCGAACGATTCTCAAGCGTGGTACCAATTCTGGCGTGATCGACGGATGCGTTGGTACCAGGATTTGGGTATCTCCAGTGACAACTTGATCCTGCGAGAGCACGATAAAGATGAGTTATCACATTATTCGATCGGCACCGCCGACATCGAGTACGCGTTTCCGTTTATGGCCGAAGGCGAATTTGGTGAGCTGGAAGGTATCGCTCACCGAGGTGATTTCGATCTGCGCAGCCACATGGAAGGCAAGTTGGACGAAAAGTCGTGCCCACTTGAGGTGCAACTTGGTGATGACGGCAAGCCAAAATGGAAGGGCAGTGGCAAAGACCTCAACTATCGTGACGATTTGACCAACGAAAAATATACACCGCACGTGATCGAACCTTCAGCGGGTGTAGACCGGTCGACACTGGCCTTCCTTTGCGAAGCTTACAACGAAGATGAGGCTCCCGACGACAAGGGCAAAATGCAGACTCGGACCGTCATGCGATTGCACCCGAGAATCGCGCCCATCAAAGCCGCGGTATTCCCGCTGGTCAAGAAGGATGGGATGCCGGAATTGGCCAAGCGAGTTTACCTCGACCTGAAAAAGAGCTTTCACGTGTTCTACGACGAGAAGGGCGCCGTCGGCCGGCGTTACCGGCGACAGGACGAAGCGGGAACGCCTTATTGCATTACGGTCGACGGTCAGTCACTGGATGACAATACGGTCACGCTACGCGATCGGGATACGCTGGAACAAATTCGTGTCAAAATCGAAGAATGTGAATCCGTGATTCGCGAAAAAATGAACGGATAGTGTCGCGGCCGTTACGTGAAACGAACGGGGCTTGAGCGCCGGTGCGTCCAAGGAAAAATCGTGATGCCGTACAAAACACGGCGTCTTTTTGACACTTTAATTTGATGACAGAATGATTTGATTCTTGATCAAAAATCCTGAAGAGCCGACGTATTCGCCTGAAATCATCCTGTCCGATTTCGACCTACGCGTCCGTTTCGATTTGAGCCATCGCTTCGTCGGAGATATTGAAGTTGGCGGAGACGGCTTGGACGTCATCATGATCGTCGAGGGTTTCAATCAGTTTCAATACCTTGCGACCGGCATTAACGTCGAGATCGACGGTGTTTTGCGGGATCCGAGTCACTGACTTGGACTCGCATTCGATTTCGGCTTGATCAAATGCGTCGCAGACGTCGGAGAATACATCAGGGTCGCAGGTGACTTCAAATCCATCGTCGGTACTGGCGATGTCTTCGGCGCCCGCTTCCATGGCGATATCCATCAGTTTTTCTTCATCGATTTTGTCTCTGGCGATCAGGAACAGTCCTTTCCGATCAAACAAGTAGCCAACGCAACCGGTGGCTCCCATTTTACCTCCACCTTTTTCGAAGACTTTGCGCAATTCTGGCGCGGTTCGATTGCGATTGTCCGTCAAAATCTCACACATGATCGCAACGCCTTCGGGACCATAACCCTCGTAAAGAATTTCTTCAAAGGCGGCGCCACCCGTTTCGCCTGCACCTTTTTTGATGGCTCGTTCAATATTGTCCTTGGGCATGCTGACCGCGCGGGCATCGGCAATTAATGTTCGCAGCCGAATGTTGACGTCAGGATCGCTTCCGGATTTGGCGGCGACCATGATGGCTTTACTTATTTTGCTCCAGGCCTTACCGCGTTTGGCATCGGTGGCGGCCTTCTTGTGTTTGATGTTTGCCCATTTGCTATGGCCAGCCATAACGAAGATTTCCTTTTTCATTAACGGACGTCTGAGGCGTCAATTTGTATTTTGTCAGTCACGATGCGCGACAAGTCAGAACGGGCAAGGCACGTCGTTAGCTACCGTGGTTTCTTTCGCGACAGTCGTTTCGTCGGTGACTTTTTCTTTTTGGGGGTAACTCTGCGAACGACCGATTTCTTTTTGGTTTTTTTCTTTTTTGACACCACCTTGGGTTTCTTTTTAACAACTTTTTTTACCGACTTTTTCTTCTTCTTTTGGGCGGCGGCTTTTTTCTTGGCAGCTTCCTTGACGGCTTTTTCTTTCTTCTTGGCCGCTTCTCTGGCAGCTTTGGCTTTGGCCTTGGCCGCATCTTTTTCGGCCTGTATTTTCGCTTTCGCTGCTTCCGCTTCGGCTTTTGCTTTGGCTAGTTTTACTTCGGCCGCTTTCTTGGCTTCAGCTGCTGCTTTTGCGGCAGCCCGTTTGGCAGCACCTCTTTTGGGGAACCGTTCAGAAGCATCAGGAGCGATCGTGAGGATCAGTGAGCGGACGTCCTTGTTGAACGGCGACTTATAATAGGCCACAGCCAATTGATGAACGAGCGAACTAAAATCGACTCCCTTGTTTTTGGGAATGGTCCTTTCGAGCCCTGGAATTTTCCGCTTTTTGGCCTCCGCTTCATTAATTACGCCGAGTGTCGTCATCAGGAACAGCATTGAATCGTCGATCGGGATGGAGTGACCGCCGAGACCATTCTGAGCCGTGTAGGAGATAACGAAATCGCTGACGCCTTTGAATCGGGAGAACTGGGTGATCGCTTTCGAGAGATTTTCTTTCTTGAGAAAGTCGATATCAAATTGGTAGTACGTTTCAAACACGCCGTGAAGCGCTTTTTTGACCCGTGCAGCTCCGGCTTCTGGGTTGGTAAGCGTTTTACAAACGTTAGCCAATTCGGTCACGGTAGTTACACGGACTTCATTCCAGTCGAAATACTCTTCCTGGAGCCGCGCAAAAGCTTCATCGGCAGCCTCAAACGTTGAGTCCTCCAGGCAACAAGCGTAGAGCATGTGTTCCAAGACCAGCCGGTCGGAAGGGGGGCTGACCAGGTCAAAATGTTTCTTGCAAACTTTATGGAGCTTCAAGATTAGTGCGGCACGGTCTTTTGCGGACATTGGGTCTTTCGAACAGTACAGAGTGTATTGGGTTGTAAACGATCAGTTCAACGTGTCGTTATCCTGAATCGTCGATTCGGCTGGCTGCGATTCCGATTCCCGTTGCGGGTCGTCGTGGTTATCTTGTTTGGGCAAGACTTCATCAAGTATTTTGGTTACGAGGATCGAATTCTCAAGTCCTTTATCGAGTTCGAAATGAAGGCGAGGCGTGTACCGCGTGTCGATTCGATCTCCGACTTTCTTTTGCAAATATCCGGCTGAATTTTGTAGTCCTTTCAGACACAAGCGTTTTTTTGTTTCGTCACCCATCACCGAAACATGGACTTTCGCATGACGCAGGTCGGCAGCCACTTCCACGAAAGTCACGGTGACATCGGCAATTCGGGGATCCTTCAATTCGGCGATGATGGCCATGCTGACCACTTCGCGAATCGCTTGGGCCGCTTTCAGGACTCGACGGGAACTCATGGGAAATACCTGGGAAACAAATGGACTCAATCACACGAAACGTCGTTTCGCGATTACAAAGTTCGAGCGACTTCCTCGATCTTGTAAGCCTCGAGAGTGTCTCCCTCCTTTACGTCATTAAAGCCGGCAAGTTTGATACCGCATTCCATTCCCCGCTGAACCTCCTTGGCGTCGTCTTTGACTCGTTTGAGACTATCAATCGCATAGTCACCGATCACGCGGCTGTCTCGAATGACCCGAATCCGGCATTCGCGTTGAATCGAACCACGCATCACGCGGCACCCGGCGATGGTTCCAGCCTTGCTGATATTGAACGTCTGAAGCACCATCGCCATTCCCTGTTCGACGACATGTTCTTCTGGTTTGAGTCGGCCTTCAAGTGTCGCGCGAAGATCATCCGTAACTTTGTAAATCACGTCATAGCGACGAATTTCGACTTGGACTTCATCGGCCAGGGATCGGGCTGCTTCATCCGGAACCACATTGAATCCGATGATCACGGCTTCTGAAGCTTGTGCCAAGCGGACGTCCGCGACCGTTACACCGCCGACCAACGACTGCAAAACGCGAATTCGAATTTCAGGATGTTCGATCTTCTTGAGTTCTTTTTCAATCGCTTCGATCGAACCGCGAACGTCGGCCCGAATGATCAAATTCAGGGTAATCAGCTCGGCGGTCGTGTCGGCCAGGTTGCCGGTTTCGAGTCGTCGTTGAATTTCTTCCAAAGAGACTTTTGTCGTAATTCCCGACAATGATTTTTGACGTGATTTGAATTCTCGACTGGAAGCGATTTCGCGCGCCTGCACGATATCATCGAGGACGTAAAACTTATCGCCCGCTTCGGGAGCAACATCCAGCCCGGTCAGGTTCACGGGGGTCGAGGGACCGGCTGTTTTGAGTTTCTTTCGTGGATGCAACGTGTCATACATGGCCTTCACCCGCCCGTGGGCCGAGCCACAAACGATGACATCACCAACATTGAGCGTACCGCCTTGAACCATCATTTTTGCAATCACGCCTTTACCAGGCTGCTGTGCTGCTTCCAGACAGGTTCCAAAGGCAGGTCGGCTAAAATTCGCTTTCAGTTCATGCAATTCAGCCGTGACCTGGATCGTTTCCAGAAGTTCGTCCAGCCCCGTACCGGCGATGGCACTGGTTCTGACGACTTCGATTTCGCCACCCCACTCACTTGGCAACAGGTCATGTGCGGCCAAGTCCTGCAGCGCTTTGTCAGGATTCGCACCTGGCAAGTCGATTTTGTTGAGCGCGACAACGATTGGAACTTCCGCTGCTTTGGCGTGACTGATCGCCTCTTCGGTTTGGGGCATGACCCCGTCGTCGGCCGCAACGACCAACACCGCAATGTCGGTCACATTGGCACCGCGAGCACGCATTTCGGTAAATGCTTCGTGACCTGGCGTATCAACGAAAGCAATCTTGTTATCGCCTTTTTTGATTTCGTAAGCCCGAATGTGCTGCGTGATTCCACCCGCTTCGCCGGAAACAACATCGATTCCGATCAAGGCATCTAGCAGCGAAGTCTTTCCGTGATCGACGTGACCCAGGAAGGTCACGATTGGAGCGCGACTTTCAAGTGCGGCTTCGTCTTCTTCTTCAACGTCGAAACCGGTAATCAGCTGATCTTCCAATGAAACCGGTTGACGAACGTCAACGTTCTCGATTTCAAAGTTCTCAATCAGCAATTCCACGAATTCGTCGGCAATCGATGAGTTAATGCTTTTGACGGATTCGTCACCCAATTGCTGAACCGTTAACAGGACTTTTCCAGCACTGACACCTGTCGCTTCGGAAAACTCGCGAACCGAGGTGGGCAACTGCAATACCACCGCTTCTTTTCTCGGTGCAGCCGTGTTGGCCACAGGACCCGATCGGCCCCGATTGAAACGTCGTTGAAAACTGGTTCGACGGGACGCAGGGGCACCGATCGGTCGATTTCGTCGAGCACGGAGTTGCCGCGTGTTGCCCAAGCCCGAACCTGAAGCCATTTCTTTTTCCAGTGGGTCTTTTCGTTTGGTGACTCCACTGCGTCGCGAGGTTGATGGCATGTCACCAAGTACGTCCTGCTTGAGGCTCACACCACCGGTTCTGGCGCCTTTGCCTTTTTTCTTGACTTTGTCCTTCTTGGTGAATTGTTCCAGCGGCGCCGTCGATCCTTCGCGCGCTTTTTTAATCGCGTCCTGAGGCAATGAAATATCCGGTTTTTGTACCTTTTCGGTCGGATCCGTTGACTTCGTCGTTGGTTGTTGGACATCCGGCATCGCGGCCAGATTCACCACAAGATCTGCTTTCTTCTTTTTTTCTTTATCCGCAGCAGCTTCGGTGTTCTTTTTCTTGATTGAATCCAGGTCGCGTAACGGGCCTTTGCGGAGTGGGGATTTGTCGCGAGTTGGAACGGGCGGTGGCAGAGGTTTTGGTTTGGACGGTGGCGGAACTTGCGAAGCAGTCGCAGCAGTCGCCGTTGACCCGTTGGTTGAATCGCCTCCTTCCATGAATGATTTTATCTTTGCAATTTCGTCGTCATCCAGACTTGCTAGCGCGGAGCCCTTACCTTTGATACCTACCTTTTCGCAAATATCAAGCAATTGCTTATTATCGAGTTCAAGTTGTTTCGCAAACGCGTAAATGCGTACGGGCACGTGGCGTGACTTTCCCTTTGCGGCTGAGCGAACTCCATCAAATTCGCGATAGCCTATTTTCAAATTGTGTTACATAAATCGTCCCCTTTGTTTAACGATCCTGGCAGCTGACAAACAGCCGTCTCAGTTCACCAAACGCAGACACGGTTTCTATTAGTGAGATCCACCAGCCGGATTTTCGTCGGCAGGGACCTCTTCCTTTGGACTGGCATCTTCACCTTCGAGGGAAGGCAGAATTTCAGCTGTATTATCAGGAGCGGATTCGATTACCTGGGCGGCTGCAGCTACAGCCTGCGCCCTTTCCGCCGCTTCCTTATCTTTTGTTTCTTGAGCTTGTTGCTCGCGACGAATCCGTTTCGCTTCAGCAGCTTTCTGCTCAGCTACTTCCGCCCGAGCTTCGGCTTCCGCCACGATCGTATCGACCTGTTCGGCGGTCAACTGCCCCATTTCCATCAGGTCTTCCGGCTCAATTACTGATAGATCATCGTAGGACAAATAGCCTTCTCCGACCAGTCGATTTGCCAATTCTTCATCAACTCGTTCCAAGGAGCTGAAGCCTTGAACCGCCCGGTCGATCTGCTGTTCCAGCTCGCCCTGTGTCATGATTTCGATATCCCAACCACAAAGACGACTGGCCAAACGCACATTTTGGCCTCTTTTTCCGATTGCCAGCGACAATTGGTCGTCACGAACAAGGACAATCGCCCGTCCCATCATCTGGCACAGAATGACCTCATCAACTTCTGCTGGCTGAAGTGAGTTGGGAATCATGATCTGAGGATCCTCGTCGAAGCGGACAATATCAATTCGTTCGCCCGCCAGTTCATCGATCACCATCTTGATTCGGTTGCCACGGACGCCGACGCAAGCACCCACACAATCGACTTTGGAGTCGATACTGCTGACGGCCACTTTTGACCGGTAGCCTGGTTCCCGTGAGATCGCATTGATCGTAATCACGCCATCTGCGATTTCCGGTATTTCGTTTTCAAACAACCGTTGAACCAGTTTGGGGCGAGTTCGGCTGAGAACAACCTTGACCCGGCTCCCTTGGGGTTTGACTTCCGTGACGAGCGCTCGAATTCGTTCGTTGGGCTGATGAGACTCGCCCGGAATCTGTTCGCTGCGCGGCAAAATCGCTTCGATGCCACCGAGCGTAACTGTGGTCACGCGACCCTCGTTGCGATGCACCGTACCGCTGATCAGGTCGTTGACAATTTCGTTAAACTCAAGAATCTGGGAATCGCGTTCGGCCTCTCGAACCTTCTGAATGATCACTTGCTTGGCCGTCTGTGCGCCGATTCGACCAATGACTTCTTCATAATCAAGCTCTTCCTGACCACATCTTCCGGCAATTTCACCGTCTTCGCGGTCAATCACGAACTCAATGTCTGCTTCTTCGCCGAAGTGTTTGCGCGCGGCAGAAACCAGGGCCGATTCGATCGCCCGAAAAACGATTTCCTTGTCGATATTCTTCTCACGGTGTAGTGAATCTACAATTCGCAATACTTCACTGGCATTCATGTTAATTCTTTCAGTAAATTTTCACCCGAGTGAAGATCAAACCACATCACTCGGCTGGGTTGAACCGAAAGCCCCAGTCGATCCCCTGGGGCCACTTCGGTCGCGGCCGCAAACCTTGCAACAAGCGGCTCACTCTGATTTGTTTCGCTCCATCCGCCATTGCCCAATTCTACAATTTCGTTATTTGCACCGTTTTCGTTCACCGGCTTCACCGGGTTCAGTTTCTCAAAATAGACGACGGCCGAATCTCCCAATCGCTCAACAGTTGCAACCTTTCCCGTCGCAATGGCCTGTGATTCGGATTCGGATTCTGTCAAGTCTTCACATCGAAACCCAATCACCACGTCTTTCGTAGTAGCTTCGTCAAAGACTTGTTTCACAATCCTGTCGTCATCAGGTTCAAACTCGATGTGAATGGGACCTCCGTCAAAAACCACTTTATTTGCGTCGCGCCTGGCGACCCCCGTTTGCAAGTTTATCGGCACCGAGCCAATGAACCTCGCTACAAACAGGTTGGCTGGCTGCTGATAAATTTCCAACGGCCGACCGACCTGTAATATTTTTCCCTGTTTCATCACCGCCACGCGATCGCCAAGCGTCATCGCTTCGACTTGATCGTGGGTGACGTAAATCATGGTCGCTTTAAGTTCTCGATGTAATCGTTTCAGTTCAACTCGCATCTTCTGGCGGAGTTTCGCATCCAGGTTCGACAGCGGTTCGTCAAACAAAAACGCCGCCGGATTCCGCACAATCGCACGCCCTAGAGCGACACGTTGGCGTTCACCGCCGGACAACTGGTGTGGCTTGCGATCAAGCAAATCTTCAATGCCAAGTCGCTTCGCCGTTTGTCGTACCTGATGGTCAATCCCACCCCGCAATTGAGCAAGCTCTTTTGCACGATGAGGTTGAAAAAGACGTCTTACACCACGAGCCAACACTCCTCCGCCATAACGCAGCAATAAACCAAACGATAAATTCTTGTACACCGACATGTGCGGGTACAACGCATAGTTTTGAAACACCATTGCGATGTCTCGATCTTTGGGAGCGATGTCATTTACGACTCGTTCGCCAATTCGGATCATCCCATCGGTGCTCGTTTCCAGCCCCGCGATCATTCGCAGTGTGGTACTCTTCCCACAACCGCTAGGTCCCACCAGAACTAGAAACTCTCGATCTTCAATCCTCAGACTTGCATTGTCTACTGCCAGCGTGCCATCTGGAAAACGCTTGGTTAGTCGTTCCAGATCAACAATTGCCATCAGTTCATTCGACGCTCATCCAGGATACAGAATTAATACACGCACAAATTCAAAGTCAAAAAAGACTTATCGTCCAATCAACCGTCCGTCCGCGCAAAATAAGAGATCCACCGAAAAAACCTCGGTCGATCCAACATTTTGCAATTGGAAAGAATTTAGCCCAAACGCGTACAATCGATTTCGATAAGATAACGGGGCAGGGTAAATAGGTCAACGGTAATCAAGCCGCCTTCGCCGAGCTCAACCCGATTTTTTGCGAGTCCGAATGCACGTCAGCAACGATCTTGGCCAGGATTGCCGCTACCAAGTGTTGACTCGGGTGAATGTGCCGTCATTTTGACTTGAAATGGCTCGCATTGTCTCGGCACCAAACCCAGTGCCCAGGGAAATGGTGTGGATCGGTATTTTGCCTATTTTCTCACCCTTCTTGGTTCGCTCGACATTTTCTTGTCTCAAACGGATCACCGTATCGTCTTTGAGTTCTCCATCAGACAGCAAAAAGACAGCGTTTGGCTTAAGACCAAGCGAAGATTTCATGGCTCGCCAAGGTCGCGTATCGCCAATCGGGGACTGTCGATCTAACCATTTGAAGATCTTTTCCTTGTTGTTCTGCGTCGCATTCATGAGTTTGGGCTTACGACGCGAATATGAAAAAGAACTGTCGTTATAGAGGAAAACAAAAAATTGTTGTTGTTCAGTCAGGCCCAAAATTGCATCTTTCAGTTCGCGACGGGCCATAATCCAACGATATTCATCCGCCATGCTTCCAGAGCAATCGACGACAAATACAAACCTATTCCCAGCGGCACCCGTTCCAAAAAAGCTAGCGCCTTTGCCATCGCCTCTCTTGAAATCCAGATTGGAAACATCCAACGCTTCAATAGCGTCCATTTGCTCCGCCAGCGGATTGTGGCTGAAGTCGCTTTCAAGCTCGGACTCCAATTCATCAAAATCGTCCACCAGCTGGTCCGTTTCAGATTCCTGAATTAAATCCTCTTGAACATCTTCGAGCGGGCTCAAATCGACCGCGACATCCATCATCTCCAGCGCGTTTGGCATCGATTCGTCCGCCATCACGAACTCGATATGCCTTCCGTCTCGCGTTGCAAACGAAAACAGGGCTAAACTAATGATCAATGCCAAGTGAAAAATGAAACTAACCATCCAACTTGGAATGCCGTAGAAGAAAGCAAAGTCGGTAAACCATCGTTTGTCGTCCGAATCGTCATCTGGCTCCAACGTGACGGGCATGTCTCCACCGGAAACCCTTGGAATGGACTTAATTTCGAACGGATCTTGTTGCGCCGACTTCAATACACCGAGCTGGTTTTGTGCGCCATGCGTTTTTCTAGTCTTGGCGATCGGCGGAATAGATGGCGGCAGCGCTTGCACAGGAGCGATCGGCAATCTGGCTCTTTTCTGATTCGATGCCGGACGAGACTTGGGAACGGATTTTGTGACTGGGCTTTGTGCCTTTAACATCGGACGTTTAGACGTAGATGGAACCAAGTTGGACTTATCGTCGATCCACTTGTTCATCGCTCTCCCCATTTTGCCAGCTGTTCCGAATCCCATTATTCACTACAGAAGCAGTCATTTCAACTTTGCCTGAATCGCATTATGTTAAATTTCAGTTGTGAAATCCGCACAATTCGGGGCCGACACTGTTGAAATGGGGGGAGTGAAGTGAGGAAATTCGGACGTTTATCTGAGATCTCCGGCTGAGGCGATTGCTTGCAGCCACCAAAAAACTCACGAACTAACCGATTGGGACAGCGCCACTTTTGCCAGATCGTCTGATTTATCGCTAGCTCAATTCGTTTGATACCGGCAAAAGACGATTCGTCTTGCCCGTTTTCAAAAAACGCTTCTATACTCGCCCTCTCGGGCTGGAACGGAGTCCCAGCGTCCACCGACTTTTCGGAAACCCTTCGAAGGAACGAATCTATGCGATCTTTAATGATTCGAGCATGTTTAGTCGGATTATTTTTCCCGCTAACTCCGGCTTTAATTTCCGCCCAAAACAATCTTCCAGCAACAGACACCCGAGCGGTTCCCGCGCCATGGCGCCCATCGTTTGGCGAAAAAAGTTCTGCGCCCGCCACGTCGTCAACCGACAACTCGGACACAAATAATCTGCGGACCGAAGACTCTACCGAGGCAAATCCACCTGGCTCCAATCCAGCAACTCTTTCGGCCGCCGACGCCTCGACCGGACAAGTTCAGCAGCCGCAAACCGCGGGCGTCACGGACCAGAGTAGACAAGCGAGTGCGACCATTGACGCTTCTAATGTGCAGACCGGTATCACTCGAGTTGGTCGTACGCTTGATATGCTTCCGAATCAGGCTGGACAAATCTGGCGGGAGTACGACATCTCACCCTACACATCTAAAATCACTTCCACCCAAAATCCGCAACAGGCGATCCTCGACTGGATTCTACGGGAGACAGGTACTGACATGTGGTTTAATCAACCGCTGGGTATCTTGAATGCTGATCGAAATCACATCTACGTTTATCACACGCCCGAAATTCAAAACGCCGTTCGGAAAATCGTCGACCGGTTCGTTCACACTCGCGGGCAAGTACAAGCGGTAGAAATCAACTTGATTACTGTTGAAAACCCTAACTGGCGATCGAACGTCTATCCCATGCTTCAGCCGGTTGATGTTCAGTCTCCTGGCGTGGAAGCGTGGATGATCTCCAAAGAAAATGCGGCCCGGCTCTTAGGTCAGCTGAGTCGGCGGAGCGATTTCAAACAGCACTCAAGTGGACGTCTGGTTGCCCACGATGGTCAACAACTGGTCCTGGAGAAATCTCAGCCACGGCAATTTGTGCGCAGCCTCCGCTGGGTAGCTGACCAGAACCCCAACTATCAGCCCTTGTTGACGACGATTGACGAAGGCTACAAGCTCGAGATCAGCAGTCTCTCTTCTCTCGACGACAGGCTTATCGAAGCGACGATCAAATGTGATGTCGATCAAGTGGAGAGGTTGACCACTGTCAAAGTTGACGTCCCCAGTATCACCCCCGGCCGAATTGAGCAAATGGATCTGCAGATTCCTCAATTGCTCAGTTGGCGGCTTCACGAACGATTCCGCTGGCCCAACGATCAAGTACTCTTGTTGAGCTGTGGGGTGGTTGCCAAACCGGATCCCCAAGCTCCCTTACCAGGCAACTTTCCTCGAATCTTCAATTCGAATCGTAACCGAGCTGACGCACTTGTTTTTATTG